>OMIR01000034.1 GCA_900299125.1 Nitrosopumilales archaeon
GCTTTAGTGCCTTTCCAATTACGATCATCATGACTATGATGTGGTCTGATGGTAGTCCGATTATTTTTGCAACTTCTAACGGATCAAAGCCAATCATGGGACATGAATCATAGTTCATTGCCTTTGCAGCCACCATTATTGTCTGGGCAGCCATTGACGTAGATCTAATTGCCTCATCTCTTTGTAATTGCTCTTTTCCTTCATACGAGTTGATAATTGCAGGGGCCAAATAGTCCTGGGCTGTTTTTGGTGCGTTTTTCCAGTATCTAACAGGATCTTTTTTCCATGAAAGCAAATCCGCACATAACACCAGAACTACTGATGCATCAGAGACATGAGCCTGATCATGCGATGCTGCTCGCATTTTTTCTTTGATTTGTTTATCTGTAATTGCAACAAAGCGCCAGTGTTGTATGTTATAGGATGTGGGTGATAAAATAGCAGCAGATAGAATTTTGTCAATTTCTTGTTTTGAAATGGTATGATTTGGATCGAAATTCTTAACAGAACGGCGCTTTTCTATTGCATCAAAAACATCCATGAAATTTTGGAAATTAGTTTTACTTTTAAGGCTTGCCTGAATCATTTTATACAGTACAAGTATAATTCCAGTAATTGTTCACAGGAATTGTTGAAGGCATTGGCAAAGTAATGAAAATTCAAGAGAATACCAAAAATCGAAGCGCCATAAAGATGACAGTTGATCTTGGAAAAAATTCCAAGGGACTCAAGCTAGGCCAAAGTGTAGCACTTAACGGTGTCTGCCTGACTGTCACTAAAATTAATGACTCCAAGTGTGACTTTGAAATGATTGATGAAACTACGAAAAAAACCGACCTGGGAAACCTAAGGGTTGGCGGAATTGTCAATATTGAGCGAAGCCTCAAGGTCGGTGAGAGACTGGAAGGCCACTTTGTTTTAGGACATGTCGATGGCGTTGGAATAATAAAAAAAATTGAAAAAAAGCCGAAAGAAGTACAGTTCTGGTTTGAGGTCCCAAAAAATCTAGCCCGCTTTATTGTGCAAAAAGGTTCTATTGCAATTGATGGAATTAGTCTGACAGTAGTAGATGTGAAAAAAAATCTGGCATCCGTTTGTCTTATTCCTCATACCGTAGAGGTTACGAATTTTTCCACCAGAAAGGTTGGCGATAAAATTAACATTGAAACTGATATTCTAGGCAAATACCTTCTAAAACAGGAATAATTTTCTACCAAAAAAGTGGTAATTACAAATTTACTAGTAAACTTTATTATAATACCAAAAACCATTTTATTTTGATGACTCTAGACGAGGCAATTTCTTCACTCCGACGAGGGGAGTTTGTATTGCTTTATGATTCAGGAAAAAGAGAAAATGAAGTCGATATGGTAGTGGCAGCACAGTTCGTTACACCAGAACACATTTCTCGAATGAGACAAAATGCTGGGGGACTAATATGTATGGCAATTGACGACTCTTTTGCAAAATCACTTAGTCTCAAGTATATGCATAGTATTCTCTCCCAATCAGTTGACATTGACTCAGATTCAAAGAAAATGATAATGGGCACTGCTCCATATGGTGACCATCCAACATTTTCAATTACAATTAACCACAGAAAGACATACACTGGTATTACTGACAAAGACAGAGCAATGACCATTAAAGAGATGGCGCAACTCTATGGTTCTGATGATGCAAAAAACCAATTTACCACATCATTTGTCACACCAGGACACGTCCCGCTTTTGTTAGCATCAAATGGACTACTTACAAAAAGGCAAGGACATACTGAAATGTCCGTGTATTTGACACAGCTAGCAAATCTCACTCCGGTTACTGCTATATGTGAGATGATGGATGGCCAGACTTATTCCGCATTTACGCCAGAAAAGGCACAAAAGTTTGCCAAAGAAAATGCCATTCCGTTCATTGATGGCAAAGAACTCTTGGAATACGCAAAGGTGCACTAGATGAATATTGCAATTGTCACTGCGGAATTCAATGACGAGATTACATCCCGTATGCTAGATGTTGCCAAAGAAAAGGCAAAAGAGCTCAAAATAACTATCATGTATTCTTGTCGTGTTCCAGGTGCATACGATATGCCAATAATTGTGGATTCATTATTATCAAAAAAAGACGTTGATGGAGTAGTAACACTAGGGGCAATAATTAAAGGCCAGACAAAGCATGACGAAGTCATATCACACAGTACCGCCAAATCGTTAACAGAGTTATCACTAAAACACAAAAAGCCAGTGTCCCTTGGAATTTCTGGTCCTGGAATGCAGGAGCGACATGCCTATGCCAGAATTAGGCCTGTCTCAGAGCGTGCAGTAGAAGCAGTTTTCAAAATTGCTCAAGAGCTGGAGAAAATTCAATGATTCAGCTTACTATAATCAAAATCACCGAATACGGACCATGGACACTAACTTTGGGCTCTGATAGAGAACACGAGTTACAAATGCTCCAAGCTCATCTGTACGGACAAATCCAAAAACTCTTCTCGGAAAAAAACTGCCTTGTGTTTTCTAATAGGTTTGACGAGTTTTTTGTAATAACAAATGGTCTTACATTGGCAGATCACATTGAAATACAAAACAAGCTAAAGCAAGTCTCATCACTAAGACTTTCAATGTCAATTGGATATGCCGAAAACCCATTTGATGCAAATCTCAAAGCATATGAGGGCAAAAAAACCCAAACAATTTTGGACAAAGAACACAATATCTATGGATTTTTGAATGGAAGCTCTGATCAAAAAGTGACTATAATGCACTTTGATGTTGAAAATATCAAATCTCAGAGAAAGGTCAAGTCCCCATATGAAATCTCGTCAGTTATTTTTGGAATTTATGCAAAAATGTCAGAATTCTTTTTGGCCAAAAAATCACTGACATTTTTTATGGGCGGTGATAATTTCATGGTAGTGACATCTAGCGATGCAAATAGCAATGCTCGAGAATTCCTATATATTGCAAAAAAAGAATTCGATGTGTCTTTTAATTGCGGTATTGGTACTGGCAGAACAGCTCGAGAGGCAGTCAAGCTGGCAACAAAATCCCTAGATACAATTCGAGAAATTCGTGATGCTAAAAAAGTAAAGCCGGAAATCTATGAGCTATCATGCTTTTAAAAAATCTCAGCGTATTGTATGGCCGAGAATTACAATACGTCCATTCAACTAGCATATCTGTATCTGGTGACAAGTTTGGTAAGATTGGTCAAAATTCAGCCAAAGCTATAGACTGTGAAGGTTTGTTGTTATTACCAGGATTTATCAATATGCACACGCACATTGGCGATTCAATTGCCAAAGATGTAACACTTGCTGGCTCAGTTGATAGCAAAATTCATCCTGTTTTGGGCGCTAAACAGAGAATCCTGCGTCAGACCAAGCCTGACTATCTGGTATCGTTTATGAAAAATTCATGCCTTTCAATGATAAAAAAAGGAATCACAACTTTTGTGGATTTTAGAGAGGGTGGGCCAGTTGGAATTTCTTTGCTAAAGCAAGCACTTGAAAGCGTTCCAATCCGTGCAATAATTCTAGGAAGAGTCGAATCATATCATGAGAGTTCCCAGATTAAAAAAAATCAGCCTCTATCTAATGATGCAAAAAGAACTCTAGCTCAGGTCGTCAAAAATTCTGATGGAATAGGAATATCTGGTGCAAATGAGAATAGCGATTCTGCACTCAGATATTATTCTAGGACAAAAAAGATCAGAGCAATTCACAGCTCAGAGACATTGCAAAGCATCAAAACATCCAAAAAAATTACAAAAAAATCCGAGACAGCTAGAGCATTGCAGCTAAGGCCGCACTTTCTTGTTCACATGACATTTGCTAGTACGGCTGATCTTAAAATCGCCTCAAAAAAATCTCGAGGAATTGTTATCTGTCCTCGGGCGAACTCTTCACTAGCAGAAGGCATTCCAAACTTTGAGGCAATGTCAAAAGCAGGCTGCACTATGGGAATTGGGACAGATAATGTTATGATAAACTCACCTGATATGTTTCGAGAAATGGATTATCTTTGGAAAGTCCACATGGGATTGTACAAAAAGCGAATAGATCCTAAAGACATACTCAAAATGGCTACTTGCAATGGCGGTCTCCTACTGGGCAAAAAAATTGGTTCGATATTGCCTGGATTTTTGGCAGATGGAATTTTCATTGACAAGCATTCCTTGGATTTAGAACCAATGCATAATCCGCATGCCAGTCTAGTTCACAGGGCAACTGAATCAGCAATTTCTGCTGTAATGATTGGAGGTAAAATAGTTCATGGCAAGCTCTAGGCCTCACGTGATTTTATCAGCGGCGATTTCCCTTGATGGAAAAATTGCTTCTCGTACTGGTGATTCAAAATTATCTTCACTTGTTGATAAAAGACGCGTACATGTACTACGCTCCAAAGTCGATGCCATACTTGTAGGTAAAAACACCGCACTTTATGATAATCCAATGCTTACAGTTCGACACACAAGAGGCAAAAACCCAATCAGAATAGTTCTGGATTCACAAGGTCAGATTCCTACACACTCCAAAATTATTCAAACATCATATGATGTGCCAACCATTATAGCTGTATCCAAAAAGGCATCAAGTAAAAACCTGGCAAGGCTTGCCAAGTTCCCAGTAGACATTATAGTATCTGGTCAAAAAAGAGTTGAGCTTAAACCACTCTTAAAATCACTATATCAGATAAAAATCAAAACCATTCTTTTAGAAGGGGGCGGAACTCTAAATTGGGAATTTGTAAATCAAGGTCTAGTTGATGAGATAATTGTAGCCGTTACGCCATATTTGGTTGGTGGAAAGGACGCAAAAACACTCCTTGAAGGAAATGGATTTTCAAAAATTTCCAAATCCCTCAAACTAAAACTAATCAAAATTAAACGTCAGCACAATGAAGTAATTTTACACTATATCTGACGACGCATGTCATTTCTAATGTCGGTAATCTTAGACTCGAGTGCTTTTTTTAGCTTGTCGTTTTTCTTAAGATTAACTACACCGTTACATCTAGGACACTTGAAGAATTGTTCTAGTGCTGTCTCAAATGTTATTCTAGGACAATCTTCATTTCCACAATGATAAAACTGAGACGAGTTTTCATAGTCAAGTCTTTGTTGTAATCGCTCAGATATTTTCTTTTTCTGATTTTCAATAAAATTTTCCACTTCATCTTTTCTAGAACGCCATCTGTAAACGAACCAACCCTTTCGTTCATCCTTGACACGAATTCCTGTGATCAAAGCCTTACCAAACAAATCGTAAAGTACTTTTCTAACCATGTTAATTCTCAGGCCAGTCGAACTTGCAATTTCTTCATCAGTGGCGTCTTCAGCTTTGAGTAATGCACGTGCAACCTTGAGATATTCATCCCCTCCAATCATTGCAGAAATTCTTACAAATGGATCTTCAAAAGACTCGACCATGATTCCAAGAGCGGATTTGCATATTTAATATCTACGAAGAAAAGTTGAAGCTGACATTGGACAACATCCCTTGCTGAGGGCAGAAACAGTATGTTCTACCGGCAAGCCGGTGTTGATACGGCGTTATTGGCTACTGCGTCAGCTTCTATGTACATTACACACAATAGAACAAAAGATTTTCCATGGATTTTCTTATTTTTTTGATATTATGGTTGATTTTTCTATAAAGTTATTTAATTTTTCAAATATTTAGCATAAAATATGAATATGTGTTTAGTATATTACATTTTTACTATACAAATTACCCTTTTTTGTATAAAATATGATAAATATGTTAGTTACATAATATTATCATGAGTTATTGTATTAGTTGTGGCGAGGAAGCAGAAGTATGTTTCTGCGGAATTGAGAAAAAACCAATGACAGAATATGTCAGTGCAATAAAAGAATGCACTGATTTGAAATGTTATTGCAAAAAGCACATTCCATAGTTGAAGGGACGCTCAAGGCAAGCTAGGATTTTTTTGATGAAACCTGCTTGCCTTTTTCGGACGGGGTGATTGTTAATTTAGCATTCTCAAATTTCAAGTCAAACTGCTCTCCCCCCTGAATTCTATCTAATAATATGGCTAGTGCGCTAATCTCAGAGTGGGGTTGGTTTCCGACTGCCACATTATAATCCGCATTCTCATATACATCTCTAGGAACTTTTTCTGCACCTACTACGACTAGTATCTTTGACTCTTGGGAAATTTTTTTCTGAACCGAGTTGATATTTTGACCATACATTGTTAGATGAACAATTTTAGTTCCTTCCTTTTTCTTTGATTTTAGTAGCGTCCTCCAATTATCAATGTGCTCTACCTCGAACCCGCTTCCCCAAGCCTTATTGACCTTAGATAACGTATCTTTGATTTCAGGATTTATTTCATTCATATAGATTTTTTTTGCACCAAATGCCCGTGAAACAAGAGCTACATGTGTAGTAACGCGGTCGTCACGAACAATTCTTTGTCCAATTCTTAGTACTTCAATCATCATCTTGTTCATAGAACTTTGATAGGTCTTGTTTTCTAGGAATTTCTTTTATTTGCTGTGGAGGAGCAGACATCATTTTTTTGACTAATTCTAAGAGTTTTGATATGTTTTGCTCTGTTACGGCAGATACTGGAATCCACTTTTTGCTATTTGTTAGACCTAAGAATTTGGCTTTTTTGAGGATCTCATCTGGCTCTACTAGGTCCGACTTGTTTAGTGCATAAATTACGCGTTCCTGGTCAACGTCCAAATCAGCCATGGTTTTAATGCAGCTGCGGAATTTTTTTCGTAACTCCATCTCATTATCAGAAATATCGATTACAACAATTACTACTTCGGCATATTTGAGCTCCTCCAATGTTGATTTGAAGGCCTCAATCATGTATGCAGGAAGCTTGGAGATAAATCCGACAGTATCTGAAACTAGGACAGGATCTTTGTCAATTGTGACTTTGCGAGTTGTAGTGGATAATGTGGTAAATAATTCCGGACTTTCCTGCTTTGACTCTCCAGTTAGCAAATTAAACAGAGTAGTCTTTCCAGCAGAGGTATATCCTGCAAGTGAAATTGTTTTCAGGCCAACCCTTCTTCTTCCTTCTCGATGTAGCGCTCTTTGTTTGCCCATTTTTTCAAGCTTGGACTTGACTGACTTTATTCTATTCTGAATGTCATTATAATACGAATCAACCTCATACATGCCAATTCCCATGAATCCTGGCTGTTCTCCTTGTTTTGCAAGTCGGACCTTTTCTTTTGCTCTGGACATTTCATATCTGAATTGAGCAAGCTTGATCTGCAGATGTGATTCAGCACTAGTCGCCCGTCTCTCAAAAATTTCTAAAATCAATGACTCTCTATCAAGAATATTGATTTTTAGCTTTGATGCCAAGTTATAATTCTGGCTTGGCTTGAGAATTTCATCATAAATTAAAACATCTGGCTTTATTCTGTCTGATATTTCTTTTATCTCTAGCATCTTACCCTCACCAATTCCGTATGTTGCTTTGTTGAGAAATCTTTGTCTAATTAGCTTGTCAACTTTGTAACCTGCTGCCTCACAAAGACCATAGGCCTCCCTGATGGTATCCTCATTATCATATGTTATCAGAATCGCGCTTAACATTATACAATTCCAGCTATGTTCGTTTTCTTAACAACTTTTCTACATTCATGTTTAATACGATTTCAGCGATATCTGATGCGTATTCAGCAATTCTAGTTATGTTTTCCGTCATTCTTCTTATTCTATAAGCTTCTTCTTCGTCTCTGATTGCTTTGACGTACTCGATAATTCGTTTTTCAAATTTTGTTACCTCGGATGCTTTCTCTATTGCCTTTTCTGCTTGAATAAAATCTTCCTTGAATAATGCAAGACATGCCTGATCCAAAACTGATATGGCAAAATCACTTAGATCTTCGATTTTTTCCATAGCCTCCTTTTTTACTGATTCCTTGAACTCTAGAAGATCTTTGGAGATTAATACAGCGTGGTCTCCTGTTCGCTCTATGTTTTTTACAATCAGTCTATAACCCAAACATTGTCGAGCGTTTGTAAAGCCCATTTCATGCAACATGAACTCGTTTTGTATTGCAATTTTTAGCTGCCTAATAATGTAAAATCCAAATCTATCTACCTCATCATCCGTATCGATTACCTCTTTTGCAAGCTCCAAGTTTGCCTCCCTTACTGCTAGTAAAGAATCTCGAAGCATTGATTTTGCCAAGTGCAACATTCGCTTGAATGCTCCATCTATGGTCAGTTCAAGTAAATTTACCAAAACTTGGATTGTAATGCCATCTACAGAATCAGAAATTATCTCTGCTCCCATGAGCATTCCTTTTACTGCTGATTTGATTGCAGATCTTTGTCCTGGCTGTAGTCTGTCACCCTTTGGTTTCATTCTAATTGTTTTATAGCCAAGAAAATACAACGAGACCAACCTGCGAACTATGGCGGAATTATCATCATTGTAATCTATCTCTAAAACAGCTTCTTCACCAGCAGATACCTTGGTTTGCTCCTTTGAAGGAATTATTTTGAGTCCAGTTCGACCCTCTCGAGTTATTGTTATCTGGTCTCCCTGCTTTAGACCCAATTCCATAATCCACTGTTTTGGTAGTGATACTATATAGGAAGATTTTCCAGTAAATTGTATTCGTCTTGTCTCCTCTCTTTCTGTCATAACTAAATGAATTTAATTTATCTATATAGATGTGTCCTACAAGTATATACTTTGGATTTTCTTTTGAATCTAAATTTTGATCATAAATACAAATTTCATTTAATGCGAGTGCAAGTAACGAAGTAGACCTTTTCTCTCTGCAATTGCAGCTGCAATTAACATGGCTAATCCAATTATCAATGCCGACTCTTCAGAAATGTATTTGGCAGAGATCTCCCAAATCCCTCGCCAGAAAAATATTATCCCAACTCCGGCCATAATTATAGAAAAAATATGGCGCGTATCTTGTGTTGTCAATTTGAATAATTCCTAAAATACCAAATAAGAAATTTTGGATTTTTTAATTTCTGTGTACTATTATATCAGAACTAAATCCTTACCGACTAGGATATTTTGCCAACATTTCAACATATTAATGGAATTGGAATAGAAATCGTGTGGATCCAGTAGTAAAAATTAAACATACAATTGATGCCTTATTTGGAAACGGGATTTCAAAAAATCTACCAAAGAACATTCAGATGACTTTTTCTAAAAAGAATGGTAGAATTCGCGAGGTTTATTTGGACAAAAAACTTCTCTGCACACTACGAATTGACGGTGGACTTGCAATATCTCCATATTTTGCACAAATACTTCTAAAGAACAAAAAGTTCCGCCATAACTGTATTGAAATCAATGACGAGTCTGCACCTTTTGTTAGGATGGGAAAATCAGTTTTCTGCAAGCATGTAACATGGGCTGGCAAAAACATTCTCATCGGAGCTGATGTTCCAGTTTTACATCAAAATCAAGTAATCGCAGTGGGTAGGGCTGTAGTAAATTCAGCCATGATGGGCTCCCTGAAGCGGGGCGTAGCCATCAAAGTGCGAGATAGTTTAAAAAATAGTTTGGAGCAAAAAGAGACATGATGCGAGGCGGTAATCGCGAAATGCGAAGAATGCTAGACAGAATGGGTCTAGATATGAAGGAGCTAAGTAATGTCCAAGAAGTTATCATAAAGACAGACAAAAAAGAGATCATTATCTCCAAGCCAGCCGTTACTGAAATGAAATCCAAAGATAATTCGATTTTCCAAGTCATTGCAGATTCATATGAGGAAAAAGAGCTCGAAACGCCAATTTTCTCAGAAGATGACATTATGCTGATTTGCAGTCAGACAAATGTAACTCCAGAGGTAGCAACCAATGCCCTAAAAGAGACTGGCGGCGATCTATCCCGTGCAATTTTACTTCTTACAACAAAATGAAGAATTTAATTAACCGTTTAGGCGCGTTTTAGCTGTATGAAAGAATCATCCTCACAAAGAGTAGTTGCAGATTCCCAAGTCAGTAAAATTATCAAATCTCTAGCAGAACTGGAAAATGATCTGGATTCATTAAATGTCAAAGTTGCAGATATGAAAAAGGCCCTCTCTGCAAGCGCCCAAAAGGAAATTGATTCTTTACGAGAAAAGGTTACCAGTATGGCTATGCATGAAGCAGAGGCAATGATCTCAGAGACAAAAGCTAGAGCAGAAAGTCAAGCAAAAAAGATCGCCTCTGATGGTGCAGGAAAACTTGAAAAAACCAAGGCAAACATTGAATCTAAATTCAATGAAGCCGTTGAAAGCGCAGTGTCAACAATTCTCAAGCCGTAAAAACTTAAATCGCTAATTACCATATCTAAATCATCAACACCATACAACAATATCGTATTGGTATTGCAACTACACAGGGTAAATCATATTTTCAATTTGTCAAAGCGCTCAAGTTGTTAAACTTGGAATATGACTCTATAATGCCAGAGCAAATTCCTACTTATCAGGGAAATCTAATTTTTACCACTGAGAATGAATCCCCAAGATTTGCAAGTCAACAGATACTAAATGAGGATGTTCTCAAGCACGACCCGACAGTAATTCAGGGAATTATCACTGAAAAGCTTGACTCGGGGCTAAACCAGTCTGAATTACTCATTGGAATTGATCCAGGACAGAGAATAGGTATCTCTGTTAGCTATTTTGGTAAAGAAATTGAGAGAGGACTGTACTCATCACCAGAGGAAATTGCATCTCATGTGGCAAGAATTCTAGGTGGATTGAGAGCAGAGCGCAAACTAGTCAGAATCGGAAATGGTAACATGAAGACTGCAAAACAGATTACAACACAGCTCAACCTAAAATTCTGTTCTAATTTTGAATTGGAATTCGTTGATGAGAGAAAGACTACAAAGAAAATCAAAAACCATAACAAACGAGGCAAGCGCGATATGCTCTCGGCTAGATTCATTGCACAAAGGGAAGGATACAGGCACTTTGTACTACCTTTGTCCAGAACCGGATAGGCGTCTTTTTAGAGTAATTTTACGCACAAATCTTACGCTAAATCGTGCCTAAAAAAATCGTTAGATATTTATACAAGTTTTCGATTTTTCGTCAAAATGATCACATTGTTCCTCAAGAACTAATCTAATTTTTTCATAATTTAATAATAAAATACAGAAAAAATATAGATCGATCCTTAAATATTTACGATTCCTATACTAAACGACAAAACATGACATGTAAAGGAATTTGCTCCAGATATAAGGCACAAAAGCCAGTAGGAACTGGACGTTATGCTTCAGGTCAAAGACGTTGTCAAATATGCGAAATCTTCATCAAATGGGAAGGTCTCTGGTGCCCATGTTGTGGCTACAGATTGAGAACAAAACCAAGAAATCTCAAATACAAAGCCAAACTGCGTGCTAGAGTCGAGGCAGAAGCTCAAGAAGCAACTGGTATCAATACCGTTGAGGAGACTGTCGAAGTTGAAGAACCAATAGTTGTTGAAGCCAAACCAAAGAAGGCAAGAGCAACCAAGGCAAAGACTGCCAAAGTTACCAAGACAACTAAAAAGGCCAAGACTTCAAAGGTCTCAAAAACCGCACTAAAAGCTGATGCCAACCCAGAAGAAACGATAGCAATAAAGGCATAAGTCTCATCTGGCATTTAATGTCAAGTTCTGACCACAGCATGACTGTGGAAACAGAAAATCGGAAATTCGATGTCAAAATCTTAAAGTACGATAACGCTTTTTTCATTTCAATTTCTGAAGGCCCTCTAAGAATTGGAGGAATGATAATTTCAATAGCAACTGGTCCCACACCAGTATCATCTGAAATTATACCAATTAGACAAGACCTGATGTTTCTAAAATTAATATCCCAGAAAATGGCCTCAGAAGTGAGAGGAATTTGTGTAGTTTCATTGTCTTCACAAAAAGAACTCGGACCAGAACCAAGCAAGATTCTAATTGAGAAGGTCACCGAGGCAATAAGGAAATGACTGATCTTCGTAGCTATATTTCCCAAGTAAAAAAAATGGGACAGCTGCACACAATTTCCAAGAAGGTATCTACAAAATTTGAAATTGCTTCGTTGACGGCTCAAGTAGATGGCGCAAATGCAATTTTATTTGATAACATACGTGAAAGTAAGTTAAGATTAGTTGCAAATCTAGTTGGCAATAGGGCAAGATTTGCAAAGGCCGTCTCTAGTACAGAGGATACAATTCACGAAAAAATCATCACTGCTATTTCCAAGGCAAAAAAGCCCAAAATTTCATCCACTGGCAAGTTCTTTGAGAACAAATCTCGTGATTTATCCATTTTACCAATAGTCACTCATTTTGAAAAGGAGTCAGGACCATTCATTACGTCATCAGTAATTTACTCACAAAACTATGAAAAAAAGACCCAAAATTCATCATTTCACAGGTTAATGCCAATTGATAGGACTCATTTTTCCATTAGAATGGTGGAAGGCCGACACTTGCATCGTTCGTTTGTAGATGCCAAGGAGCATGGAGAGGATCTAAAAATTGCAATTACTATTGGAGTTCATCCCGCAATATCGATTGCAGGTGCCTACCAAGCAGAATGGGGAGAAGATGAACTGAACATTGCAAATTCGATATTGGGAGGCAAGCTTACTCTGACAAAACTACCGTATTCTGGCAGACTGGTTCCATCTGGTACTGAAATTGTTATGGAAGGCAAAGTGCTCTCAGATAAAACTCACAAGGAATGGATGGTAGAGATGTTAAGGACATATGATTTTGAGCGATCACAACCCGTATTTGAGCTTGAAAATCTTTACTACCGAAATGATGCAATTTTTCATGACATTTTGGCAGGATTTGCAGAACACAGATTGCTCATGGGAATGCCAATTGAATCAAAGCTAAACCGTGATGTCAAAAACAAACTTCCACAAACAAAGCAGGTTATCATGTCTAATGGCGGTTGTAACTGGCTACATGCGGTTGTGCAAATATCAAAGAAAAACAATAATGATGGCAAAAAGGCCATAGATGAAACATTTGCAGCTCACCGTTCATTAAAAATGGTCACTGTAGTTGATGACGATATTGATCCCTCTGACCCTGTACAAGTAGAGTATGCAATGGCAACCAGATTCCAAGCAGATCGTAATCTCACCGTAATAGAAAAAGTTCGAGGCTCTAGCTTGGATCCTTCTAGTGATCAAAAAAATCTTTTAACCGCAAAGCTTGGAATTGATGCAACTAGACCACTGGACAAACGCCAAGAAGGATTTGAGATTGCAAAGATTCCGGGAGCAAATAAATTTCATCTGGCCAAGTATCTGAGATGATATCTTTTTTAGATAAAAAGTCGTAACTATATCATGGAAGTAAAAAGAAAAAGTGCCTGGTGGTTACTATTACCAATGACATTTAATTTCATTGGGGGAATTATTGCATATTTCATATTAAGAGACGATGATCCAAAAAGAGCAAAAAGTTGTCTCTGGCTTGGAATTGTACTCAGTTTAATTGGAATTGCGTTCTTGCTTATTCCCATAATAATTGGAATCTCACTGATGCCTAACTACAAAATGTTCAATTCTGATTTTTCATTCTAGATTTTTTATAGAGAAATATTTAGTCCCTGAATCTTTTTTATAATTTCATCATGATTAGAATCAACATCCAATGAAAATATGAGCATTCCATCATCTAGGAATAATGTTACTAGTTTTACTCGTTCTTTGGCAGTAATCATCCAATTTGTCTTTCCCAGCGGACCGTCAAACATTTCTTCAATATCGGCCTTCATTGAAGCCCAATAATGCACCATATTGCCTAGCTCGGAATCTAGTAACGGTGTCTTTGAGGAGTTTCTGGCAAAAGCAACTACTTTTCTATCTTTAATTCGTCCTACAAATCTCATTGATTCATCCAATTCTAGAATTTGATTACATATCTCCAACAGACTGTGCTGACGACTCAAGTTCTCCCCCAAGCTGCCAAACTAAAATCTAGATTAAAGCTTTTTCATTGTAATTAAAAATTACAAAAAAATTTCTGGTTTCGATGCATTACAACAAATTATATATTGATTATCATCTCAATCTATTTTTTTTTATTTTCTCATACACGAAATAAAATACTGCACCTAAAGCTAATACCATCAATCCCGTAAATATTACAAATGAATTTAGCTGAATTATTCCAAAAATCGGTGTAATAATTCCCAATGCGGCAAGAACTGGAAACTTGCCAATATTTATTGGAGATCTAAACTGTCTTTTTGTATTTGTTGGAGATATTGATACAGTTGCAAACATTTCCGTATTCGTAATCATAATGATTTTCATTATTGTCAACATTTCACTCATTTTGCTTCGATATCGTGAACCAAATACAAAAAGACAGTTTAGATCTCCAATAAA
>OMIR01000035.1 GCA_900299125.1 Nitrosopumilales archaeon
CGTACAGTGGAGAATCATTCCTATACAATGAAGACGCTAAATGATGCAGTTGTCTTGCGCAATAGAATCATAGACATGCTAGAGCAGGCAGATAATGAAAAGGATCCTGTCCTGAAAAGCTCGCTTTTGACATTTGGTGTAGTGGGCGGGGGCTGTGCAGGAATTGAAACTGCTGGAGAAATTCACGACTTTATTTTTGATGCAAAAAAATTCTATCCAAACATTACTCATTCTGATATTAGAGTCATAGTACTAGAAGCCCTGCCAATTATTCTTCCGGGATTCTCTGAAAAACTAGCGACATTTACAAAAGAAAAACTTGCCCAGAGGGGAATTGAAATTCGAGTAAATACTGAGGTTGTTACATTTGACGGCTCTGAAGTCATAGTCAAGGATTCAGTTGATCCTGCTAAATTTCCCGTCAAGGAATCCACATTTGATGCAATAGAGACAAAAACCCTGGTCTGGACTGCCGGGGTCACGCCAGTTGATACAATAAAAAATTCTACATTCAAGACAGAGCGCGGCAAGATCATAGTTGGTGAAACTTTACAGATTCCGCAATTTCCAGAGATCTATGTGATTGGTGATTGCAGTCTTGCTATAGACCCTGCAACAAAAAAGCCATATCCGCCGACTGCACAAAATGCGGAAGGCCAGGCAAAGACTGCAGCCTATAATCTTTATTCAGAGATAACTGGCAAGCCAAAAAAGCAAATACAATATTCATCAAAGGGTCAGATGGCAATCATTGGCAAGAGAACTGCGATTGCATCAATATACGGACTCAACATTCATGGAATCATAGCATGGATTCTCTGGAGGACTGTATATCTGAGAAAAATTCCCAAGCTGAACAAAAGACTGCGAATTATTCTGGACTGGACTGCGGACCTGATCTTTGATAGGGACATTTCCCGACTCAAAATTATCAGAAAGGACCAGCCCCTAGATTACAAGGAACTAGACGAAGTAGACGATGTATGGTAGAATCACTGGCCGTAGATTTTTTTAAAAGAGCACTGGGTGCAGTAAAGCTCCTTTTTATTGGACTCGTCTTTTAGCTCTTGGATTTCCATATGCGAGCCGCACTTGGGGCAAAATACAAAGGGCACAGCCGATCCATATTGGGATTATCTTTTAATTATTTTGCCAAAATTGCATGTAAATCCCGTACCTGGCTATGCCGATCTCATAATTCCTTGGCATCTTTTGAATACGGAATTGGTTTTATCGTTTTTAATGCAATCTGAGGCAGAGATGGCTGTTTTTGCAACTTTTGCAACTTTCATAAGTTTTTATAAGGATTAATACTAGTAGCACTAAATGCATACAAAACTTGCAATAATGATGGCTGCCTTACTGGTAATGTCTTCATTTGTAGTTCCTTTACAGATGGCATCTGCAGTTGTACCACCATTATCAACAAACGATGTACTGCCTACTAGTACTGATCAAGAAGAATTTTCATTAGATGCAGAATGGGAAAGATCAGACAAAGCCACTCAGGATGACGGTACAGGAACAAACGACAATACAAATGTGGCCAAAGTCACTCTTTTCCCTGCAGGGTCGCCACAACCTAATGTTTCAAAAGATCTCATCATCCGCAACTTTAATTTCACTGGTATCTCCGGATCAATTAATTCTATTACTGTAACGATTAACAAATATGCAGATACTACCTCATTCAAAGACAACTACGTTGAATTATCTTTAGATAAATGCGTAACCAAAACTAGTACCACTCAGCTTAATACCCCATGGGGGACTAGTACAGGTAGTACCGTAACCTATTCAAGAACACTATGGAATGAGGCAGCAGGATATTTCACTCCTGCTAACATACAAAGCGGTTCATTTTCTGGTTGTTTATCTGCACTAAATAATGCAAACAGTGGTAATGGTGAGTCTGGCTATGTGGACTATGTTTCCGTAACGGTCAACTATACACCCGATTTGGTGACTGGCATTGCGTCAGCTAGAGCAACATCTGCATCTAGTATTGATGATGGCAATTCTGATACAATTGCATGGCTAAATCCTACTAATGCCAAATTAAATGATGCGATAACTGCTAATTTCACCTCTACTGCAAATTCACAACAATCCGAAGTTCTTTACGTTGGCGGATTTTTCAATAATACTGTAGATACAATGCCAAACGATGCTACTGTTAATGGAGTTGAGGTCTTGGTGAAATATAGAGCCACTGCAAGCAATAAAATGAATATCAAAAATGTATTCTTAACTAGTGATGCTTTGGATTCAACGTCCTCACCTCAAGACAAGTTTCTAAATAATCTTGGAAGTTCTTATACAACTCATACATTTGGCTCTACTACTGATAAATGGCCAGATTGTCCTTCTAATGGTAACTGTGGTGCTTCTCCTACTCATCCAATCCAACGATCAGACATTGATCAAAATCCTAATTTTGGCGTATTTCTAGTTGGTGAGTCGAGAAATACCGGCAGTGGTACTAAATTACTTGTCGATTATATTCTCGCCAAAGTTTATTATTCGACTGGAGGTTCGCCATTAAATGCAAATTCCGATGATACTAAAGCATTTTCTTATAATTCTCCTACTTTAACATCCTCATCAATTGCTTGGACTAGTGAAAATTACATAAAGATCTATAATGATAATCAAGGTGCCCAAGTTACACTTAGCAAAGATAAAAAATCCAATATTCTAATTGCCAAATCATTTGGTATTAACATACCTACAGGTAACACAGTTACCGGAGTTGAAGTTACAATTAATCGTAAAGCATCTGCAACTAATTCAATTTTCGATAACTTGGTTTCCATTTCTAATGATGGATGTGATACCCTTGCAGATAACAAGGCGGTCATTACTGGAGGATCAAAGTTTTGGACTACTAGTTATACCAATTCTACCATATATGGTGCTGATAATGACGATTGGGGATTTGACGGCGGTTCTGGATTACCAGTTTTAAATAGATCCTTTGTAAATAATTCTGATTTCTCTGTATGCTTATCTGCTCAGAATAGTGCAAATGCTTCTGTAATTGCGTATGTTGACGCTATTATTGTCAAAGTCTATTATGAAGTAAACCGCCCAGCACCAATTCTATCTGCCACAGCAATATCTACTGGTAACGTTTTACTAGAATGGGATATTAGCGATGACTCTGATGTTACTAATTACACTATTAAGAGATCATCAACAATTGACGGCGGATATAGCACTTTAGAATCTGCATTTACTTGTGATGTGGATATTGAAGATGATTGTTCATATAATGATGATACGGTTTCTGAAGGAAATGATTACTTTTACATTGTAAAAGCTAACAGAACACCTTCAAATCGCAGCACTGATTCGAATATTGCATCTGCTAATACCAGCTCCGATAAAATCGGTATCTGTTCAAGTGATTCAATATCTGACTGTGAGCCAGAGCCAGCCCCTAACGGAGGCTCTGTTCAATTAGAAACTCCAGAAGGTGATATTCAATGGTTTAGAAGCGTTGCCACTAGTTCAATACCTAATGCACCATCAGATATTACAGATTGGGAGTTCTTTGAATTCAGAATTACCGGAGTTACTAGTAGTACTGTTACACTAACTATGACATTCTCTGAACCCATTCCAGCAAATTCTAAATTCTACAAAGTAGTTGGTGCTAGTATATTTGATGTTACATCTGATATTACTAGCAACAACGGCGATGCTACTGTTTACTTTACAATTACTGATAACGGTCCATATGATTTAGATTCTGACGATGGAGAAATTGAAGATCCATTAGGAGTAGGCGCTGGCGGTGGCGGCGGCACTAACACTTGTGCTGGCGACTGTTACTCACCACACTTGGGTGTAGACCAGAACGGCAAAGTATTCTACAATGACGGTCTTACAATTAACGGTCAGACCTTCAATGTACTCAATATCTTGCACAACTCCCCTGATACTATAATTAACTTGCCAGTAGGCGAGCCAGTAAACTTCCAGATCAAGGCAATGGACTCTTGGGCAAGCCAGATTGATCACTGTGAGCTAGGAGTTGCCATTCCACACGGAATATTTGACAAGAGTCAGGCTGCATTCCAAATCAATGTAAACAGGAACTTTGATGGAACACAAGTCACTCATGATATAGTAGGTGATACCACCGCACTCAAAGACCTCTACGTATCATTTGAAAACATTGATGATAAAACCGCACTATGTACCATTTCGTTTGTGCCTACAAAGCACCTCCAAAACGACATGTTCTCAGTTGAGGTATGGGATTCCTTCCAATACACTGGAACCTATTACTTTAACCACGGTATCATATTCAAGGGCGAATCCCTAGTAGGAACCCCGGTCTATGATGTAATGGATGACAAGGGCAGAATCACTACAATTGCCATTGCAGACCAGACACTAGAAGACCTAACACATGCCGTGGATACCCAAGGCAACAAGTGGACCCTAGTTGACGGATTCTGGGAAAAAGATTTCCTTGCACCAGACAAGACCTGTGATCCAAATGAAGGACGCAGCTGCATAGCATTCCAGGATACCATAAAGCAACAGCAGGAACTTGCAAAGAAATACTTTGACGGCTCTAAAATACAAAAGGATGCCCCCAAGTCATTTACCAAGGACTTGTACGGACACCAAACCGGAAGAGGACCACACGAGTCAAGTGACCAGATGAAATGGGCAATGGAAATCACAAAGGCATTGCGATTCCTCAAATAATTTTTTAAAAAAATAATTTTTCAAATCAAGACAAGTTCTGTTGTTGAGAGTTAATCTTTAATGAAGAAATGATTTATTGCATCTTATCTATATCGGCTTTTGACTTTATCTTCATGCTCTTCTCTGGCATGGTGAAGCCTGTCTTTTTCATGGATGAATTCTTTGCCGCAGCCACTGCACTTTACAATAGTTTTTTTGTGGACATGTCTTGCATGGCTAATTAGATCTTTATAGCTGGAAAGGCTCTCCTTGCAGAATTCACATTTATTGTTTTTCCGACTGAATAAATTCAATCACATCTATAATAGTAACATAGTATAAAAAAAGTTCTAATGTTTAGGTATGCCGTATAATTTTTTTCCTTTTTGCAGAAAATTCAAAAAACGCAAAATATCCAAATCTACTGGAATTGAAGATAAGACTAGCTGAAAATAAAGACAAAGACCAAGTTCTCTCATTTTGTATTAACACATTTGAGTGGGGCGACTATATTGACAGGGTATGGGATAAATGGCGTGCAAAAAAAAGTCTGTTTGTAGCTGATCATAAAGGAATGGCAGCAGGCATTTGCAATGCAGCGCTCTCTGCAAACCAGCTTTGGATAGAGGGAATACGCATTAATCCTATTTTTAGAAGAAGGGGGTATGCCACCAAACTAGTTACAGCTGCAGAATCCCTTGCCAGAAACAAAAGACTAGCAATATCGCGCATGATAATTGCAAATAACAATAAAAAATCACTGGCAATGGCAAAAACACTCGGATATACTTTGGAGCAAAAGTGGCGACTCTATAATCTGTTGGCAAAAAAACAAACTTCAAAGGCAAAAATTGCAACAGATCCAAAAATCCAAACGCCTCTACCAAATATCACATATTCCCAATCATGGAAATGGTTTACACTGGATCAGAGAGCACTATCCAAACTGGTAAGAACTGGACAGGTGATTCAATATCTGACAAACAAAAAACCCCAAGCAATTGGAATATGGAGCAACTCGCACATTGATAATGACCTAGTGCAGCTAGGCTATCTAAATGGGACAAATCAGGGAATGATCCAAATTCTAAAGTTCATGCAAAATCTTGCATATGAAAATGATATGCAGCGCATCCAGATTCTAATCCCAGATTCAACTAAAATTCAATTCAAAGGACTAGAGAGCCGCATGCTTTTCTGTCTGGTAAAAAAGAAACTCTAGTTCTTTGCAATTCCATCACAGGCATCAATGAACCACTTGGGCAGATCATTTCTCTGGTGGTATATCATTCGCTCTGCCTTTGAATCCAAAACATATGTAGTGGCTTTATCATCTACATGTCTGATGCTCCTGCCGGCCATCTGCAAAAGGCGGAATGCCGATTTGAGATAGTATCTTTTATGATCAGCCTCGGAATCATAGATCTTTTTCATGCGAAGATCGTCAACTGTCGGATAATACGGAGCCTTGACAATTATCTGAAACCTGCTATCATCATCGGGAAGGTTTACCCCTGATTCCAGTCCTGGAGAGATCAAAACTGAATTTGGAGTAGCACGGTGGGATTCAATTGCCTGGGATTTGTCCTGGCCTCTCTCTAGTGCAAGCAACCTTGGCCTAAGCTCAGGTGATATTTTCTCCATGATATAGTCCAACTGCGAATAGCTAGTCAGCAATATTATCCCGCGCTGGTTTTGCCTAATCTTGAGAATGGCTTCTATCTGTGATATGATTTTTTCAGGCAAAGGATTTTCCGGCGTTGCCTCGACATATTCGGTTTTCAGAAAAACAACCTTTCTGTTTTCCAGAGGAATATTGGAATCCTCGTTTATGAAATAGACTTCGTCTTTTTTGAATCCTGTTTCTCTACAAAACAGCTCCAGATTTATTGTAGCTGACATGTATAATGATAAATCAAAGCCAGAACCCATCTCTTCGATAAACCAGTGCAAATGCCAGGGCTTGATTGTGACCTCGTCAAAGTTTCTTGTCTTATCGCCCTTTGACTGGATATCAGTAATTATGTAATTTTGATCAGCGGATTCTAGTCCTTTTTGCAGAATCTTCATTTTTGTTGTATAGTTTTTGAGATCATTGAGAATAAAGTGATTGATGTGTCTGTGGTCTAGCTTGCAATCTGTATGGTCCTTACATTTTAGAAATTCCTTGGTCCGAATATACTCGCGTATCTGATTACAATCAATACAGCTAAACTGGAGTTTGATTCCGTGCTTTACACACTGGACATGCTTTTTGATGTGCTCTTCTGATTGCAAAAATAACGTGTGCTCGGCACATTGTTTTATTACTGATTCTCTTTTTTTGAACGCCTCTGAGATCAAATTGACATAGTTTTTGACAGAGCCAAGCTCAGAATTTACAGAAAATTTTGGCATCTCTACGCCAAGGAGCTGGCCAAAAAAACCAGACAGACTAGTTGCCAGCTGGTTTGCAAGCTCCTCATCTAGCTCATGGGCTTCATCACAGACTAGAAGCTTTCTCTGCGGCATTTCCTCACCTGATAATAAATGCGATAGATATGATGCATAAGAATATGCCACAAAGCTGGCCTTTTTGCCCGTCTCTATCTGGTCGTAATACGGGCAGAGCCTTGGCATGTCTTGGCCTATGATTTTCTCAGCGATGGTGCCTTTTTTTGTTATGGCGTAATTTTCAGGCTCTGGCCTAAACGAACATTCATTGCAATAGCCATGAGTGCAGTCAAAGACCTTGTTGGTTTGCTCGCAGAGAAATCTCTTTTTTCCGCGAACTGTATTGAAAAATCCAAACTCATTTTTGTATTGGTCTTGCAAAAGAACAGTCGATGTAAGTATAGTAGCTGATCTAAAGTACAGTGATAGAGCAATTGCAATCCAGCTTTTTCCAGTACCTGTAGGTGCTGATAAGAGGATTTTTTTGTAGCCGGATTCTATTGCATGCTGGATCTTTTTGATAATTTCGTACTGTTTTGGTGTAGGCTCTTTTCCTGTGAACTGCCCTACTAGGTCCAGTGCCTCTACTAATGAGATCGGCTCTCGGGGGTTTTTGAGATTAATCTCCGGATAACTGGAGCGCATTCTGCGTCCGAGGGCATCAAATTGCAACATCTTACCCTTGGATGGTGCGGTTATAATTGTAAGATGACAATGAATCATAGCTAAGCATTGGTTAGCTTTGAATCAATCATAGTGTTGATTATACTCGATATGATACCAAAGCCATGAAAGCAAAATTTGC
>OMIR01000036.1 GCA_900299125.1 Nitrosopumilales archaeon
ATTTAGCCCAACACGGTGAACGAGCATACGTAAACGAGTAAAATCTCAAAACCTCTCTTTTCCTTTTGTTTTTTCAAAATAGATTTAATGGATATTGTATTCTGTGAGTTGTGTTACTGTCAACTTTAGAACTGAAAAAAGAACTACAAAATCCAAATCTTGTGATAATTGATTCGCGCTCATTCAAGGATTATTCGGCCGGACATATTCCAGGCGCAGTAAACTTGGACCTTTTTGCGTATCATTGGTTTGATACTACTCCTCAAGGAATGCAAATATTCAATGAACAGACTAGACAACTATTCTCCTATGTAGGTATTACGACGAAAAAAAAAGTTGTCTTTTATGATGATGTTTCCGGCATGCTTGCCGCGCGAGGAGTGTGGATGCTGATGTATCTTTCACACAAAGATGTTTACATGCTAGATGGAGGCTTGAAAAAATGGCAAAAAGATGGATTTGAACTACAAACCCAAACAAATGGATTCTCACCAGCAAATTTTGATGGTAAACCAAATCCAGAAATATTTGCAGACTATACTTTTGTCAAACAAAATATCGGAAAAGCAGTTTTAGTAGACGCAAGAACAAAAGAGGAATTCAATGGAGCGGTAATTCGCGGCGCAAGACGCGGACACATACCAAGTGCCATAAATGTAGATTATACGGCAAATATTTCTGAAAACGGTACAATCAAAGATGATAGTCAACTATCGGAACTGTACAAAATCCCAAAGGATGCACAAATTATCACATATTGTCAGGGTGCATACAGAGCAGCCAATTCATTTTTGGTTCTAAGAAAATTGGGTTATACAAAAATCAAAGTGTATTTGGGTTCTTGGGGCGAATGGTCTAACCGGTCTGAACTTCCAGTAGAATGATCTATTTTCTTTTCCAGACTAGCTGGTTATAGAGTAATTCTGGTACAACTTGTTTGAATGGCTGTGAACCGCCATCGTACCACTTGGTAAAGAACTCGTACAGGTGCAATCTCAAGGACTGGATGTATACAATTAATCCTTCAATCATCATGATTCCCAAGTTTCCGCCAACAATTAGTGCTATGCCTCCAGGGGATGACCAGCCTCCCATCGAGGTAAATGAATTATTTACTGTAAGTAATAATGCGGCATGCACCAGTAACATGATCCCAATTCTTGCATAACTAATTGTATGTGCAAGACACTCTACAGTCTTTCCTAATAATACTTCCATGAGAACATTGGCTGCACTACCGCCATCTTCTGGGTGATGTTTTGCATGCAAGATTCCTCCAACCATCATTGCACCAATAGAACCAATTACGACAACTGCCGCAATTCTTGTGACTATCCATACTCTGGCCCAGTCTCCAAGGAAAATTGTAACCCATGGGACTACTTCGGTATGAGAGCGAGAGTACATGTTCATGACATCATAGTTTGCACCAATCGCACACATCATGATTACAACGATTCCACCATAAAGTGTCAAGTTTGGAATTGCCTCCATGTATGCAGTCATTTTGTGTCCTGACTTGTACAATTTTCTAATGTGTAAGACAAAGGCCAATACTAGGTGGATAATTCCAAGAAATATTGAGACTTTGAGAATGTTAATGACTTGTTCAAAGTTCAATTCTGCTACACTTAGAATTCCGACTAGCCATGATATGGAGTGCAATGGACCACCCTCCTCTAGAAGACCCTCAAATGGACTTAGATGATCTAGATGGAAACCAAATGCTTCTCCTGCACCGACTCCTGCTATGGCAGCAGATGCCCCAGAAATCGCAATTAACATTCCCCACTTTGAAAGAACACCCTGTCCTTTCATTTTGAATAGCAATCCCATTAGCATTAACAATAGACCATGTCCTGCATCTGCAAACATAATTCCGTAGAATATTGGCCACATGATGGAAATCAGCGGAGTCGGGTCTACCTCCTTTCTCTTTGGAATTCCTTGGCTTTGAGTGATAACCTCAAAGGTCTTTACCCATCTCGGGTTCTGAAATAGAGTAGGAGTACTTTGAGTTATTTTCGGATCTCTAATCTCTTCAGTAACAGACATCCATTGTTTTGTTACTTCTTTGAATTTGCCCTCCATGTTTCTTGGAATGTAGCCTTGGATTGCGGCAAATCTCCTAGTTCCAGCTGGCTTGCGTAAAGTCTCCAGAATCTCTTTGGCAATTCTTGCTTTCTCGTGTAGTGATAACAAGTCTCTTCTGCTCTTTACCTTGATTGCGGCAATTTGCTTCTCAAGAGCAGTAATTTTCTTTTCTAGTTCCTTGATCTTGTTCTCTGCCAGAGAATATGCTTGACTTGGAACTTGGGGGAATGCACTAGGAATTGTAAATGGATTGGTGTTAAAACTTCTAAAAACGCGTAATACCTTATCAGTGTCCTCTAGTGTAGAAATTGCTATGACTCCAGCATTGTCTTTGCTTGCAAGATCATATTTGTATAAAGTAATTCCTTCAAGAGATTTAGAAATTTCGTTGTAATCAGATGATTCAATTATGAACAAATTCGTGTTAAAGTACTTCATTGTGCCTAGACCGGACATGTCTACATTTAGATTTCTGAGCACTTGCAATGTTTCCTTTAGTGTGGTGTATTCGGTTAGAGATTTTGTAAGCTCAGCATGTTCTTGCATGATATTTTTTGGTGAATCAATTACATTGGGACTAGATTTTTCTAAATCATTAATTAGATTTTCAATCTCGTCTAATTCGTATTCTTTCTTTTTGATTACTGTTCCCTTGAAGAGAATCTCCAGTATCCCGACTGTTGGGGGAATTTGCAATTCCTTGACAATATCATCAACTGATTGGTAAATTTTCTGAGCCCTAAGCAAAAGGTCGTCTATTTCTGGTGTAACAAGATCATTTTCAGAGTCAATCTTATGAAACCACTCAAATTCGGCCAAACGTGAAACTGCTTTGGGAGACTCGGATCTAGGTAAAATTACACTCCCTAAAATCAGATCGGCTACTACCAAGACACCTAATTGCCACTAAAGTCGTTTATAATATCTTTCCAAGCAGCAGCTTACAAACATTAAAATCCGATTTATAGAAAGTCCGAATGTGTCTTCTGGACAAAATTTGGATAAAACAATCGACAAAGTCCTAATCGAAGCAGAGAGTGAGATCGTAAAAAGTCCTAAAAAATCACTTGCTGAGGCACAAAATACTCTGGATTCTAACCAAAATGTACTAGAGCAGGTTTACGAAAATATTATTGCAGAGGGCAAAAAAGAATCTGAAAAATTAGAAAAACAAATCACAGGCAACGCAGATCTTAGTGCAAGAAACTCACAACTTGTCCTTGTAGAAGAATCAGTTCAAAAAGTATTCCAAAAGGCGATCGAAAAAATCAAAGAATCAACTTCCGGTGCATCATACTCACAATTAATCACAAAATTAATTCAAGAATCAGTTGATGTTTTGGGGACACCCAACATAGTGATTCAAACTAATAAAAAAGACAAAGATACTGTCAAGTCTGTAATTTCTAAATTCTCTGGCGCAACATTATCGGATGAAACAATTGATTGCCTTGGTGGGGTTTTGGCAAAAACAAAGGACGGTCTAACTAAATTTGATAATACTATCGATTCGAGAATCGATCGCATGAAGCCTTTAATAAGGAAGGATATTGCATCAAAATTCGGAAGGTAATAGGGAATGGTAGCAAAGGGTAGAATTGTTTGGGTCAGCGGTCCTGCAGTAAAAGCAGACGGCATGTCTGATGCAAAAATGTACGAGACAGTTTCTGTTGGAGATGCAAAATTAATTGGCGAAGTTATTCGTCTCACCGGAGATGTAGCATTCATTCAAGTTTACGAATCAACAAGTGGTCTCAAACCTGGCGAACCAGTTGTTGGTACCGGAAATCCACTAAGTGTTTTACTTGGCCCAGGCATCATTGGTCAAATATATGATGGAATTCAGAGACCGCTAAAAGATCTTGCTGAAAAATCCGGCTCTTTCATCGGAAGAGGTATTACTACAACACCTGTAGATATGACTAAAAAATACAAATTCACTCCAAAGGTCAAAACTGGAGATACTGTGCATCCTGGAAGCATTATTGGTTCAGTACAAGAAACTGATTTAATCGAACACGGAATCATGGTTCCACCAGATCATGCCGGTGGCAAAATTACAAAAATTATCAGTGAGGGTACTTATGATTTAGAAACTGAGCTTGCAACCACAGATGGTAGTAAGACTCCAATCAAAATGTATCACTATTGGCCAGTAAGAAAGCCAAGACCGTACAAATCAAGATATGATCCAACCATTCCACTATTGACCGGACAAAGAGTAATTGATACTTTTTTCCCAATAGCTAAAGGCGGTACGGGTTCAATTCCAGGTGCATTTGGAACTGGAAAAACTGTAACGCTCCACCAAATCGCCAAGTGGGCTGACTCTCAAGTTGTAGTATACATTGGATGTGGTGAGAGAGGAAACGAAATGACTGAAGTACTAGTTGAATTCCCACACCTAAAAGATCCTAGAACCGGAAAACCACTCATGGATAGAACAGTACTTGTCGCAAATACTAGTAACATGCCAGTAGCTGCTAGAGAAGCAAGTATCTACACTGGAGTAACAATTGCTGAATATTACAGAGACATGGGCAAAGATGTAGTACTTGTAGCAGATTCTACTTCAAGGTGGGCAGAGGCTCTAAGAGAAATGAGCGGACGTCTAGAAGAAATGCCTGCAGAAGAAGGCTATCCATCATATCTTGCATCAAGATTAGCAGAATTTTATGAAAGAGCCGGACGTGTGCGAGCTCAAGGTAGTCCAGACAGAGACGGTTCTGTCACACTAATCGGCGCAGTCTCACCATCTGGTGGAGACTTTACAGAACCAGTAACTACCCATACGATGAGATTCATCAAGACTTTCTGGGCTCTGGACGCAAAATTAGCATATTCTCGTCACTATCCTTCTATTAACTGGATGAATAGTTATTCAGGATATTTAGCAGACATTGGCAAGTGGTGGGGTGACAATGTTTCAAAAGATTGGTTTGAGCTTAGAAAAGAAGCATATGGAATTTTGCAAAGAGAAGACACTCTAAAAGAAATTGTCAGACTACTTGGTCCTGAAGCACTACCCGACGAAGAAAAATTGATTCTCGAAGTTGCTAGAATGTTAAAGATAGGAATCTTACAGCAAAACTCTTTTGATGATGTAGATACTTACTGCAGTCCGCAAAAGCAATTCAAATTATTGACATTATTGGTTGACTTTTACAGAAGAGGACAGGCTGCACTGCGTGACGGTGCATCACTGTCAGATATTAGAGCAATGCCGGTAATTGCAACTCTTCTCAAAGCAAGAATGGAAGTAAAAGAAAACGAACTGGCCAAATTGGACTCACTCTCTAACACTATAGAATCTGAATTCAAAAATATTTCTGGAGTAAAGGTATCTGCATGAGCTCACAAGGTGGAGTCCAGTATTCCAAAATTGCAGAAATTAAAGGTCCACTAGTTGTAGTTGATGGTGTTGAAAGTGTTGCATTCGATGAGCTAGTAGAAATTCAAACAAACGACGGACAACGAAGACTGGGCAAAGTCCTAGAAGTAGGAAACGGCAAAGCAATCGTTCAGGTATTCGAAGGAACTACAGGTCTATCAGTTTCAGGAACAAGCGCAAAATTTGTGGGTAAAGTCATGGAAATGCCAGTCTCCGAACAAGTTTTGGGCAGAGTTTTTGATGGATTGGGCAGACCAATAGATGGACTCCCAGATCCGATTGCAGAGAAATTTATCGATATTAACGGCGAACCAATGAATCCAGAACAGAGAGAATATCCGAGAGATTTCATTCAAACAGGTGTATCAGTAATTGACGGAATGTTAACACTTGTCAGGGGCCAAAAACTACCAATCTTTTCTGGTTCTGGCATGTCACACAACATATTGGCAGCACAAATTGCAAGACAGGCAGCAGTTGTTGGAACATCTGATGAATTTGCAGTGGTCTTTGCAGCAATCGGAGTGCAATACTCTGAGGCAGAATACTTTAAGCGTAGTCTTGAAGAATCCGGTGCACTAAAACGAAGTGTCTTGTTTTTGAATTTAGCAGACGATCCGGCTATTGAGAGAATCATCACACCAAGAGTGGCGCTAACTGTAGCTGAATACCTGGCATATGATCTTGGAATGCATGTTCTAGTTATCCTAACAGATATGACAAACTATGCAGAGGCATTAAGAGAAATCAGTGCAGCAAGAGAAGAAGTCCCGGGAAGAAAGGGCTATCCTGGATATCTATACACTGACCTTTCTACCATATATGAGAGAGCAGGAAGGCTAAGAGACAAAAAGGGCAGTGTAACTCAGATGCCAATTTTGACCATGCCGTCTGATGATATCACTCACCCAATCCCAGACCTTACTGGTTACATTACGGAAGGACAAATTGTACTTGGACGAGATCTCTTCAGACAGGGAGTCTATCCGCCAGTGAACATTCTCATGAGCCTCTCTAGGATCATGAAGGACGGAATCGGCGAGGGTAGAACCAGGGGAGATCATCAAGAAATTTCTAATCAAAACTATGATGCTTATTCCAGATCACAAGAGGTCAGAGCATTGGCAGGAATTGTCGGCAAGGCGGGACTTACTGGTGTGGATCTAAAATATCTTGAAGTAGGTGATGGATTTGAAAAAGAATTCCTCACCCAAGGCATTGATGAGAACCGAACCATTGAAGAAACGCTTGGACTGCAGTGGAAAGTTGTATCACTATTACCAAAGAACGAGCTAACCAAAGTAAAAGACAAGTTTATCGACCAATATTACAAGGAACGATAGCTAAATGTCTTTTGGACAAAACGTAGCAGCAACAAAAATCGAGTTGCTCAAGTACAAGCGTTCCAGCCAGGTCGCAGTAATGGTCCAAAAAATTCTTGATGACAAGCGTAAAGTTTTGCTAAAAAACATTGAAGAAATGATCACTGAAGCAAACAAGGCCAGAGGAGGAATCTGGGAGCCATTGCAGGATGTCTACAGGTCTGTAAACAATGCATATTTGTCTCTGGGAACTGCTACTGTGGATTCAGTCGCACAGTCAACGCCAGCCGTAATGGAAGTCGATACCAAAGTCAAGAGAATCGTAGACGTATCAATTCCGACCCTGAATGTAACTGAGAAAGATACAAAATCCATGCCTTATGGATTTGCAGATACAAATTCTTCAATTGATAGAGCATCAAAACAAATCAAGGAATTATTACCACGAATCTGCAAAGCAGCTGAATATGAAAATTCAATTTTTGCTCTAGCCAAGGCATTAGAAAAGACACAAAAATTACTAAATGCGCTAGAAAATGTCATTATTCCGCAATACAGACTCCGAATCAAGTTCATTTTATCTACACTCGAAGAAAGGGAACGGGAAGAATTCGCAAGACTAAAAAAAGTCAAGGCAGTAATGGAGAAGAAGAAGTAAATGGCAAAAGAGGAAATCAAGAAACTAGTCAAAGAGTCTGCAGAAAAGCTAGATAAGCAATTATCAGACGATATTGCAACGATCAAAGATAATTTAGCTTCGTTCAAAAAGAAAACACTTTCAAAAATTTAATCTACAACGAGTGATGATTTAAATATGGAACGAATTGGAGCGTTAATGAAAATGAAACCAATCGCATACTTACTCTTTGCAACACTAGCAATATCTATTTCGGGATTAACTGGAGTTGCATTTGCAGCTGAAGGCGAAACAACACAATCATCTGGCGGTGACTACAAGTTACTCAGTGCAGCAATTGCATTTGGTGTAGCTGCATTTGGTGCAGGCATCGGTCTGGGCCAAGTAGGTGCTGCTGGATTAGCAGTTATCAGTGAGAATCCTGGACTTCAATCCAAGGTGTTCATTTTCGTAGGTATGGTCGAGTCAATCGCAATCTACGGAATCGTCATGATGTTCATCATCTTGGGACAATAAGCCCCAAAAACTCTTTGTTTTAATTAATAATATTTTAGTTTGTTAACATCCAAAACTCTCGCACAATACTTGCATTTTAAAACAAGTCCTGTCTTATCAACTACTTCCATAACTGACTCGATGTCCTCTTTACTATTGGTAATGCAATCAGGGTTGGAGCATCTAAAGATCTTTTCAATCTTGTTTGGAAGTGTAACACGGCGTTTTTCAACTAGTTTGTAGTCCTTGATTATGTTAATTGTTGCCTTTGGAGAAATTACTGCGAGCTTGTTCGTATCAGAGTCTTGGAGATATCTATTTTCGACTTTGATAATGTCTTTTTTGCTATATTTTCCGCTAGGCACATTGAGTGCAACTGTTATGACATCTCCTTCCTGACCTGAGATGCCTATTGCCTCCAAGACCTTGAGACCCTTACCACCCTGAATATGATCAATTACGGTGCCGTCCTTAATTCGACGAACCATCAGATTTGATTCCTGCATCAGAATACTTTGTATACTAACCAGTATATATCATTGAAAGTAATGAACGATTTTTATCAAAAAGACATCATATCCGTGCGTGATTTTGACAAGACAAAATTTGAGGCCATATTTTCGGCAACTGATAAAATTCTAAAAATGGATCCGACCCAACGCAGAGAAATCTGTCGTGGAAAAACACTAGGATATCTATTCTTTGAGCCAAGCACTAGAACTAGACTGAGTTTTCAGGCCGCCATCGCACTAATTGGTGGAACCTCGCTTGGAATAGCTGACGTATCTTCATCATCTACAAAAAAAGGCGAAAGCCTAGCTGATACAATAAGAATGATCTCAATTTACTCTGATGTTCTGGCACTCCGTCACCCTCTAGATGGCTCTAGCAGATTTGCATCAGAAATATCTGAAAAACCAGTTCTTAATGCAGGAAGTGGAACAGAAGAACATCCAACACAGGCAATTCAGGATCTATACACAATTAAAAAGGAAAAAAACAAAATTGATGGCCTAAAAATCGGCATCGTAGGGGATCTCAAGTATGGCAGGACAGTCTATTCTCTTTTGTATGCATTATCAAACTATGATGTGGATATTCGACTAATATCGCCCGAATCATTGAAAATAAGATCAGAATCCATCTATGAAGTAGAAAAAAAAGTATCACTAAAAGAATCTACGAATTTGGACGAGTTCATCGATGAGCTTGATGTTGTATATGTGACTAGAATACAAAAAGAAAGATTTCCAGATGAGGAAGAATATCAAAAAGTTCGTGGCAGCTACAAAATTGGTCTAGATGTTGTAAACAAAATGAAAGAAAACGCGATTATTTTACATCCACTGCCAAGAGTAGATGAAATCTCTACTGATGTTGATTCTACCAAGCAGGCAAAATACTTCAAGCAGGCAGAATATGGAAAATTCACAAGAGCTGCAGTGCTTGGACTTGTCCTAAATGAATCTGGATTTTAGAAACCTATCTGTACGCACTACCAAACAAAAGATTTTTTCTAAATACTAATGTCGTTGCAATAGCTACACCCAGAACTAACATTAAAAGCGGCCCAAATTCCGGTACAACAGAAATCGTAAATTCTGTACTTTGTCCTGTACCGCGTAAATTATTGAATTGAATTGTAGTCTGTCCTCTCTGTGATTCCGTAAATGTATAGTCAACATAGTCACCACCTATCTGAGCATTGGAAGATTTTTTGTAAAGCTCCTGTCCATTTTGTAAAATCACAAATTCATACGTGGTGTTTCTTAGTAGCTCTCCGGTTTTTCCATCCCTAAATGTAAAAATGAATTTTGTATTCTTGCCTGACTCTATAATTTCTGGTTCCCAAGACATGTCAACCTGAAGTGCCTCACCTTTAGTCATTGCAATCACAGGGAAGACTATTTTTTGACCAACTTTGAGCTCAAATTTCATATCTTTTGGATTTTCGACTCCAGCTGCCTTTTGAGCCTGTTTGAGATACCTCAAGGTATCCTGAGATAATAGAAAGTGAACAATGCGCTCATTTTCTACTGAATAATCATCTATTGTAACTCCTGATTTGAATAGCTCTATTCCATTAACTGTACCGGAATAACTGGGAACCATGAAATCAGAAAATTGTTTTGGAAAGTGAATCTCCACATGTACAAATTGTGTATGGGAAATATTCTGCTCTGTCCATTCAAAAGGCATGAGCAGAGTTATGGAATTTGTGTCTGGGGAATAATCAAAACTTGAAACCTCTTCGTAATATGATTTAACACTAAACTTTACTGGTGTTCCTTCAATACCTTGTTCGTCAAAATAATGACTAGTCGTAGAAGTTATGTATGTAGAAAAGATTTGATTTTCTAATTGCTCTGATTCTAGACTCTTTATCTTTACATCAAATCGATATAATCCGCCTGACTTCAAAATAGGACCGGATATCTGGATTTTAGAATTTTCTGTTTCTATCCACGAATTTTTTTCTTTTAGTCCGGATATTTTTATTTCAGAATCATCAGTTGGATTTACATCAATTCTTAGTATTCCATTGGTAGTTGCAAAAGTATTACTAAAAACCTCAATTCCCCTGTGATATAGGCTAATTTGTAAAACTGCATCGATGTTTTTTGATGCAATCGAGTCTGATACGGTCATGACTATTTGTTTTTGGCCAGTATCTGAGAATTCAGTTGGTATGATTTGTGTTGTAATGGATATTTTTTTGTCTTTAATATTTAGCGGAACTGTTTCCATGCCTAAGCCATGTCCGTATGCAGCGCTAATTGGCAATAATAAAACCAGTGCAAGTAATGAGAAAATCTTGTTCATAATGTTACAAGCTTTACGTTATCCATTTTTTTGTTAATCTTGAAATTTTTTGTTATTGTATTGATTCTTTCTGCCTCACCATCTAGCATGAATAACTCTACACATTTGTTGCCATGAATCTTGCTGTGAAGATGTGTAATTATTAGATCCTCAAAATTATGTTTGATGCCTGCGATCATATCGTCAAACTCATCATTGTGAACTACAAGCAAAATTGCATGAATATCACCTGAAACCTCTGTCTTTTGTTTTTCTTCAGAGACAAAATTCCTAATTCCTGCACGAATAGCTTCTGACCTACCTGCAAATCCCATTGATTTTTGGAGCTTGTCCAATTCTGTTAAAAGTTCGTTATTGAGTGATATGGATACAATTGGCATGAGAAAATTATTATTAATTTTTTTATAAAGATAGCCATAAAAATTATTAACTTTTTATAGATTTATTAATAATTTTTTAGCCGCAACGTTCGTGAACAAATTCATTTTCGGTGGAATTGGAGTAGGAATTGTCATAATTGTCGGAGTCATACTGGTACAGCAAATCATCTTCCGAAATGAATCTCTAAAACAGGAAACCATTATTTCACAAAATGACTCGTCCAAAATTAGAGTAATTGCATCATTTTACCCGTTGTATGAATTTTCCAAAAACATTGGAGGTGAGAAAGCCCAGGTTTCTGTTTTCACCCCAACCGGAATAGAACCACATGACTGGGAACCCAGCACTGGAAATCTCATCTCACTTGAACAATCTGATATTTTTATCTATAATGGGGGCGGCATGGAACCGTTTGTAAAAAAAATTATTGATTCTGGAGAATACAATAATGTGTTGTTTGTAGACACTACTCGGAATATTGAATTTCTAGCCGAAAATACCGGTGATGGACATGATCATCAATTTGATCCTCATGTCTGGCTAGATCCAATCCATGCTAAAGAACAAGTTACAATAATAAAAGATGCCATGATAAACACTGATCCAGAAAATGAGAAATATTATCAAGATAATGCAAATGCATATTCTGCCAAATTAGACAAGTTAGACTCTAAAATAAAAAATGAACTTGCTAATTGCACTAAAGATACAATTGTACCGTTTCATAACGCATTCTCTTATTTTGGTAATAGGTATGGAATACACATACATGCATTATCGGGACTAATGCCAGAATCAGAGGTTTCGGCAAGCGAACTCAAGTCAATTATTGATTATATCAAAGAAAATAAAATCAAGATAGTATTTGCAGAGGATCTTGTGGATCCAAAACTTGCTCAAGTCTTGGCAGATGAGGCAGGAACACAGATCTTGATGCTCAGTCCATTAGAGGGCATCAAAAAAGAGGAAGAACAAAAAGGAGTTTCGTATTTTGATAAAATGGAAGAAAATCTTATGAACATAAAAATTGCTCTGGAGTGCACATGAAAGCCCTCGAGGTCTCTGATGTTTCCATTTCGTATAATGGAAACATGGCAATTGATAAGGTCAGCTTTGGTGTAGAGGAAGGTGACCTATTAGGAATAGTCGGCCCTAATGGAGCCGGAAAAACAACTCTATTTAGGGCAATTTTATCACTGCAAAACTATTCTGGCACAATAAGGCTATTCGGTC
>OMIR01000037.1 GCA_900299125.1 Nitrosopumilales archaeon
CCTCTTGCTCGTGTTCGTTTTGAAAATGGTTCTATTTCCATGATTCCAGCAGTAATTGGTACTACAATTGGTAGCACCATAAAATTTGGATTAAACGCAAATATCAAACAAGGCAATGTAATTAGTATTCAGAATATCCCAGATGGAACCATAGTCTGTAATGTAGAGAAACACTTTGGAGATGGTGGTTCTATTGCAAAAAGTGCAGGCGGTTCTGCGACAGTATTCTCACACGGCACTGACGGAGTCATTATCAAATTACCTTCTGGTTCTTTTGCAACACTAAATCCAAAGAATCGTGCCATGATAGGTGTACTAGCTGGCGGTGGAGCCGGAGACAGACCATTCCTTAATGCTGGTAACAAATGGCGACGATACCGATCAAAGGGTCACAAATATCCAATTGTTAGAGGTGTTGCTCAAGCAGCATATGTCCATCCTCATGGTGGTGGCCGACATCAACACATGGGTGGCGGAGGAACAGTCGCAAGAGATGCTCCACCAGGTGCCAAAGTAGGAAGCATTGCAGCAAGAAAGACTGGAAGATCTCGTGTCAAAGAAAGAGCATAATCAAATTTTTCTTTACCCTAAAATTGATTAAGATCAATACTAGATCTTTCCTGAATGGCAAAACTACGAGTCCATCTTTTCATAAAGGGCAAGGTACAAGGAGTATTCTTTCGCCAAGCAATGAAAGTTACTGCTAAAAAAAATAACGCTACAGGCTGGGTTAGAAATCTAAAGGATGGTAGAGTAGAGGCCATAATAGAAGGAGATGATTTGGATGTCAGCAATATTGTAGAATGGTGCCATGGAGGTCCTGCAAATGCTAGAGTAGAAGATGTTGAAATTAGAAACGAGAAATTCACAGGCGAATTTGCCAAGTTTGAAGTATTGTACTAGCGTATTGTTTTGTAGGCATCAGAAATTTCTGTCTTGATAGTTTCTAATTCTATCTCGTTTGTTACTGTTCTGGTATGGAACGGCTCCTTTCTGTCGCGTTGAATTTTTATAATTATAGAGTTTGCCTCTGGCTCTAGATCTGCAAACCACCTAAAAGAAAGTGACTTGCCAAAGACAATTCTATGAGCACGAACATCTTCAATCACGTTACTGCCTAGTCCTAGACAATACTCCCTTAGCGAATCGAACAAAAAAAGCACTGATTTTGGTATCTGTCTTTTGAAATCCTCATAGTTTCTTTTTGGACCTAAAAACAATCCATCCATATTCTCAAGGCTGGCATAATACCTAATAATTCAAGTGGTAGTAGATCTGCCAGTTCCGATCCAGACAAGTAACCCCATTTCAAGATGCACAAGATCCGCCACGTTGACGAAGTAGCGTGGATACTTTACCTTAGGATTGCTCCCTCCCGGACCTCATCCATTTCGGCAATTCGACACTAAGATTACTCCTTCGAGTAATCACGTGACTGCATCCACCCGCTTCGGCGTGATTTCATTTCAGTACATCAAGCGGGAATTATCCATCTGGAAGTTTATCCAGCAGTTACTGACCTCTGCATAGAGCCGGTTTCAGAAAAGGGCACGGCTAGCGCCCCGATCCTACCTACTACCGAGAATAGATACGATGTATTGTTATATGTGCATTAAGGTTAATCTCGTAGATCCACAATCATTTTACACACAGAACAAACCTTTCCAGTGCATTCAGAACCGCAATTCACGCACTTAATTTTTTCCTTATAGTTGGAAGCTTTGATAATCTGTGATATTTTCAGAACAGAACGGAACATGTTATTTTTGATTCCGGAATGACTATTTTCGATCTTGTTCAAAAATTCTCGAATTTCAGTTCTTATTCCTTCATTCATGTGTGGGCATTGTTCTGTCTGGAAAGGCAAATCATTAGTGAACGCATAGAATACAATTTCAGATTCATAAATCTCACAAAATGGTTTTATTTTTCGTAGAGAATTCTCTGAAGTATCTGGGTCCATCCAACCAATTTTGTTTGTATCGCCTGATAGAGTATTTATGATAAATGTCTGCAATGTGTCATCAAGATTATGGCCTGTTGCTATGACACTAGCACCAATCTTTTTTGCAGCAGAATCCATTGCACGCCTTCTAAAAGTGCCACAAATAGAACATGAAGATAATCTATCTTCTTGATGTTGTTTTAGAGACTCGTCCAATGTTAGACCAAATAATTCCTTGTATGCAAATACAGAAAATTCTACTCTCAGTTTGGAGCAAAAATCTTTTACAATCTCTAATGCTTCATCCCTATAACCTGGAATTCCCTCATCAATTGTAATTGCATGAATTCTAAAATTATGATTCGTTGACATTTTTGATAATACGTGTAATAGTGCTAGAGAATCCTTTCCTCCAGAAACAGCAACACATACTAGTTCACCGTTCTGAATCATGTTGTATTTTGAAATGGTTTTGGCTGCTTTACGTAGAATTGAATTTGAAAAACAATCCGAACAAAGACTTTCACCTGAATATTTTCTTGAATAAACTGCAGAATTTTGACATTTATCGCAATTCATGACTAGGATTTCAAATACCCAAATTTAACGATAATTCCCTTAGATGGTAAACCAGCCAGATTTTAGATACGATAATGCAATGTTTAGACCAAACAACGCAAAAGTAAATGCATAGATTGCCCACATTGTACGATTTACCATTACATCAGATAGTTTTTTGTCAATGATACTGTGAATGAATTTACCCCCATCAAGAATTGGCAAAGGAAGCATGTTGATTATTCCAATAAAAAATGATATCATCCATAACCATAACAAAAACATCGAAATTGCAGGATAATTCCATTCGATAAAATTTAAAACTGGTTTGTATGAAACTGAATTATCTCTGGTTATTCCAATTAGTCCTTTTTTTGGATCGTCAGGAGATGGCATAACATCCACCTGATATTCACTAGATACACCATTTCGTAATGCAGTAACTTTGACTGTCTGTCCTGGAGTTAACTTGACTTTTGCAAAATCTACAGGGGTTATTATGGGAATTCCATTAATTGATGTAATAATATCATTAACTTGAATTCCAGCCTTTTCAGCACCGCCACCAGACATTACCCCTAATACGTTAACTCCTTGCGGAGTTTCATAGAATCCACTTCGTATGGGTTCTGGCAGAATTATTGCAAAAAAAGGATTTGTTAGCAATAGTGCACCCAAGGCAAGAGCAAAAATCACATTTGATGTAGCGCCAGCTCCTATTACTCGAAGCTTTGAAATTTTCTTTGACTTGTTGAATTCTTCATCATCTGGTTCTACAAATCCTGCAAACATTGCAATGAATATGGCAAATCCTCCTGTCTTGATTCGAATTTTTTCTAGTGTTGCAACTATGCCGTGAGCTCCTTCATGAATCACTAAAACTATGGGAATGGACAAAAGAAAATACAAAATCGAAGAAGATGATGTCAATGTAACTCCTGGGATTAGAACTGTCAATTCGGAAAATTCTGCTGGTCTATCAAAGAATTTTGTAATATTATCAATTAAAAACCAAAAACCAAATCCCATCATTATAAAGCCTGCAACGACACTTACATCGGCAAATACTCGTATGCCTCGTCTAGTTCTTCCGAGAATCCTAGTTAGAACTAGTTGAACCTGAGAATTTTTGTATGTAAGACTGTAAGGCTTTATCTCAAAACCGTATTTTTCTAGCTTTAGCGCTTTGGTAATGCCCAAAATTACCACCCAAATCATTAGGACATAGATAATTGCGTTCTGCGATAAAAAATCCAGGTTCAAATTAATTGCTACTTTTTTTAATGACGCCCATTTATCGTTTACTATGAAAGCAATACTGATACTATCTACATATCCTGACAAAAAATCAATTCAAAAAATTGCAAACAGGCTAGTCCGTTCCAGACTAGCAGCATGTGTGAATATGACAAAAATATCCTCAGTATATTCATGGCAGGGAAAAATTGAAAATTCCGACGAGTTTTTAGCAATATTCAAAACCACACAAAAAAATAAATCAAAACTCAAATTACAAATTAAACAAACTCATCCATACAAGGTTCCAGAAATTGCTGAACTGGCAATAAAAGATCTTAACAAGGCATATTTGCAATGGTTAGTTGATTCTACACTCTAGATATCTACTGCAAATCTCAATAGGGAGACCATTCCACCAAGACCTGATACTTGAAGACCAATATCAGTGGAAGCATCCAACGCATAAACGCTGACACCTTTGGATTCGGCATCATTTAGGAATTGTATTATTTCATCTTCATCGTTAGTCTGAATTATTTTCTCTGAAAACACAAGTGACTCAACGGCTCCAAGGTCATTGGCTTTTTTTGTTTCTTCAAAGCCCATGGTAAACTTTCTACTCTTGTTATTGGCTCGAATCATTACTTCTTCTAAAATAGATGATACCTTGGCAAGCTTGCTCTGACCTAAAATCTGCTGCATTGCCTTTGACTTGATAAATATGTAAATTCCATCTTCACCCCCTGAATCAATCCCATCTATGGTCTCTATTTTGTGATTTTTCGATATGGGATTTTTGTTTAAAAAATTTGCAAATTGTCTTTTGGTCTCTCCAGGACCAAATATTATCAAAATATCGTTATCTCTTAGAACTGTATTGAGGGCTTTGGATACATTTTCAAAAAATGTCTCTATATTGAAATTTGTTTTGAATTGTTTTCCACTAGAGCCTGAATACATGTTTTGCATCAATTCCAAATGGGTTCCCTTTAGCTTGCCAATTCCACAATCTCCTTTGTCTATTGCAACTAGAACAAATCCAAAACTCTCATCTTTTGTCTTGATTAGTTTGAGCTCAATTGAGTGCCATTTTTTTTTGACAACATTAAAGGAATCACCTATTCGAACCAGAATTGAATGATGCAATCCTTTTGATACTGTCTCATTTGTTGATTCCGTTATAGTACCATGTATTCGTAATTTATCAAATACTGCATCTAGAGCTATTTTTTCAACCTCTAAGGCAATTCTGATTTTGATTCTCTCACCTCGGTCAGGCCTAGAATAATCCTTATCTTGTTTTATGACTCGTGTAGTATCAGAAATTATGGTATCTTGATTTTTTATAATTCTGCGTAATACTAGCAAATCATCTGCTTCTTCAACTAGAAATGACACAGTATTATCATCTATAATTTTTGTAATCATGCAATGATTTGTATGGTGTAATATTATACAGTACTGGTACTTTCCATGTTTTTCTTTTTGAGATAATTATCAACCCATTCAGGTGTAATGACACCGCCTTCTGAGAGATTTACAAGTGAATTAGTTGATGCCTCACCAGTAACTTTTCCGCCTTTTCTTCTCAGCTGTCTCCACTTTAATGTTGTATTTCCGCTCTTGGAGTTGTAAATTATGCCCAATACATCACGAGCATTAACAAAAGTAATGTCTCGGATTTTTTTTAGTGTGACCTTATCTGCTGCTTCTACGTAAATGGAGCCTAGTGATTCCTCTCTTTCTGGAAATACCTCTGGGTCTTCAATATAGTTACGAGGCATGTATGAGCTACACGTACTAGCAATGATAAATCTCCTAAAGCTTTCTAGTGAGGCTGGTGCGTCAATTGTAACCATTTTCTTTAGCACTGGCATTGTGCCATATCAAGCTTCTTTTAAAAATCCCTAATTTCATTAATGTTTAGTAGGCGTTGATGACCTTATCCCATTGATTTTAAAATGATATAGATCTTGAGTTCTGAGCCTGCATTATTGCTAAAAGAATTTAATCAAAATATAACTTTCAAAATTTATGAAATCTCTAACAGAATATCTGACATTTAATACAAAAAAGAGACTAGAGTTTGTACATATTACTCCTCAAGTACGTGAGCTAGTCAAAAAAAGTGGAATCAAAGAAGGAATGTGTCTTGTCAATGCAATGCATATTTCTGCTAGCGTATTCATCAATGATAACGAATCAGGTTTGCACAAAGATTATGCAAAATGGCTGGAAAAACTTGCACCTCATGAACCAATAGAACAATACCAACACAATGACACAGGTGAAGATAATGCCGATGCACATCTAAAAAGACAGATCATGGGTCGCGAAGTAATAATCGCAATAACTAGGGGTGATCTGGACTTTGGACCATGGGAACAAATTTTCTACGGGGAATTTGATGGGATGAGGCCAAAAAGAGTCCTAGTCAAAATAATTGGCGAATGATTATCCGAAATCTGCGTCTCTTTTTTGACTAGCAGTTTCATTTTTGCGCGATGCCATTCTGAATTCTTCATCATGGTTTTGTGGTCCATGAGTGCAGTTGACACAGCCAACCTTGAAGCCGTATTCATCTTTAACAAATGTCTTGCAGCCGCAAAAGCATGCCATGATTTGAATTCTAGATTCTAAGATATAACCTTACGCAGAACAGCAAGGACCACGTGGTATATCATGTCCATGTGGACACTGGCGCGGATGCTTTAGCATTGTACATAAGGCATCGGTGAATTGTTTGCTCATGTGATGTTCTATTCCACAAACCATCTCCTCGTCAATTTCGACTTTGAGTGCACTATCCATTAAAACTTCAAGTAATCTACTGTTTCTCATCATGCTTGCACCAACTCTTTCTCCACCTTCTGTAAGAGACACTCCGGCCTTGCTATAATTCACCAAATTCTGCTCGTTTAGCTTTTTTAGCATCTGGACTACACTTGGCTGTCTTACATTGAGCATTTTGGCAATCGTGCTAATCTTGACTGGCTCTTTTCTTTCCTTGATATGCCAAATTGCCTTTAGATACATTTCAGTGTGTTCTGCCTCTGCAGTTCCAACAAATAATACTTCATCATTTAGCGAGTCCATTTATGATACACTCTTTGCATCTTTGAGCAAATATTCAAAGTATTCTCTTGCAAACACTGCAAGGCCTGCGTGGTCCGCCCAAATGGCAACGGCCTCTCCTTCCGATGGTTCGTTAATTGGCCCTAGCAAAATCACTACATAGCGTTTATCTGATATTATCCCGCCACCAAAAAGTCCCTTTTTGACCTTGACTGTAGAAACTCTAGCCAATGCCTTGAGTGATTCCTTGTCCATTTCATCTGACATTAGTATTGTAATTACTACTCCTTTGTCATGTAACAGGCGAAGCTTTGGCAATGCCTGCTTTACTAGTATTTCATTTGCCTTTGGCAGAGCAATTAAGACCTCATTTCTGCATGAATCTACCATTTCTAAAATCTTGGAAGCAATATTCATTATTCCTGATAAAACCCAGATGTCTGGTCTTTCACTAACACCGCTTTTCTCGTATAATGGGACTAGCTCCCGCAAAACAACATTTTCATTTTCTTTGAAATCTGATTCTATTTTTTGTTTAGTTGCCTCTAGAGCAGTCGCTGGGGATTTTGCAAAATATTTTGTTGGCCTTGAATCATCAGAGCCTATCCAGCCCTTATCTTCAAGGGAACCCAATACCTCATAAATCTTGGAATATGGCACGCCGGACTTTTGGCTAAGGTCAGATGCTGTCAATTCCCCGCCTTTAAGCAAAGACGAATACGTCCTAATTTCGTAACTTGTCAGCCCTATTTTTTCTAGTGATTTGCGCGTATTATCCGAAATACTCATCCGATCTATGCCTGATTTTTCGGTATTTAAACACAAAACCGATCAATCTACTAAATACAACGGGTTATGGTGGGAAATACATTAAATATCAATTCAAAAAAATGCCAATAGTACATGTCACTAATTCAGCTCTCAAGAAACTCGAATAAGATACTGGGAAAAAAATCCACTATTAGATTTACTCAGAGTATATGCCCTGATTGTAATATGATCCTAGACGCAGAGGTATTCGAGCGCGATGGACGCGTCTTTATGAGCAAAACATGTCCTACACACGGTGAATGCGAAGAACTCTACTTTGGTTCTTATGAAATGTACAAAAAATTCAGCACATACTGGGCTGACGGCAAAGGCGCACATGCACCAAACGTAATGATTGAAAAATGCTCTTGTCCTAATAACTGCGGTTTATGTTCAAATCACTTGTCTCACTCTGGTCTTGCAAACATGATCGTAACTAATAGATGCGATCTGACATGCTGGTATTGCTTTTTCTATGTAAAGAAAGGTCTTGAAGGCGCATACATGTACGAGCCATCACATGACCAGGTTCGTGCCATGATGAAGACACTAAAGGCAGGGAGACCCATTCCTGGCAACTCTATCCAAATTACTGGCGGAGAGCCAATGCTGCGAGATGATATTACAGATTTAATCAAAATTATGAAGCAAGAAGGTGTTGACCATGTCCAGATGAATACCAACGGTATCAGACATGCACTAGACCCCGAAGCAGCAAGAGAAGTAAGACTAGCAGGATGCAACAATTTGTATCTGAGCTTTGACGGTGTAACAGCTAGAACAAATCCAAAGAATCACTGGGAGATCCCATTTGCACTGGATAGCTGCAGAAAGACAGGTACCACAGTAGTATTTGTTCCTACAGTAATCAAATCAATTAACGATCATGAACTAGGCGGAATTATTAGATATGCACAAAAGAACATGGATGTAGTTCACGCAGTAAACTTTCAACCAGTATCACTGACTGGAAGAATGGGCAAGGCAGAGCGTGAAAAATACAGAATTACAATTCCAGATTGCATTCAAAGAATCGAAGAGCAGACTGGTGGTGAGGTAACTGTAGATGACTGGTTCCCAGTTCCTAGTTGTATGCCACTAACCAATGTAATTGAAGCATTCTCTAGCAAGCCAAAATACGAATTATCAATTCACTTTGCATGTGGTGCAGGAACCTACGTATTCGAAGACGCAGAGACAAAGAAATTTGTCCCATTGCCAAGATTTGCAGACATTCAAGGCATGTTAGAATTATTTGAAGATAAAGCAGAAGAGATCCGCTCTGGCAAGAACAAGTACTTTACAATGCTTGAAGTGGTACGAAAGCTATCTGGTTTTGTAGACAAGAAAAAGCAGCCAGCAGGCCTAGACTTGGCAAAAATGTTTGGAAATATTCTAATGAAGAGATCATTTGATGCAGTAGGCTCTTGGCACGTCAAGGGATTATTCCTAGGAATGATGCACTTTCAAGACAAATACAATGAAGATTTGGAAAGACTGCAAAGATGTGATATTCACTATTTGACTCCAGACCTTAGAATCATTCCATTCTGTGCATTTAATGTAATACCAGAATGGTATCGTGATAGAATTCAAAAGAAATACTCTATTTCTGTAGAAGAATGGGAACAAAGAGAGGGTGTCAAGCTAGAAGATGGACTGTATCGAGGCCTTATGAGAAGAGGAAAGGGCGATGAGCTTGCAGCAGGTTGTGCAAAAAGTCAGATGATGCATGAAGCATCACAAGCATTGATGTAAGTTATCTATTTTTTAGACCACTAATACTGTATCCACTTTCTATTTCATCAAAGTGAATAATTTTCAACTTGTTGTCTTTGAACCAATTTCTAACTTCATCTTTTGTATGTCTATATGCATATTTTGGGAAATACCAATCAAAGTTTGTTGCAACACTTTGTGCAAAAGGAACATCTGGTGACCACCAACATTTCACGAAATTCCAATAGAAAAATCTCTGAACATCATAGGTACCAGCTTTTATTCCAAGTAGTGGTATGTCTTTTGATATTGTGATTTTTTTCTTTAACTGAGACAAATTTTTTCCAAGAAGAGCCATATCCTTTGAAAAAGTAATGCAATCTTTTTCTGACATCTTGGTTGTAAAATTTCGAATATAATCATCTGCATATTCTCTCATTGGGGGTTTTTTCTTGTATACATAAATTGAGACCCTGCCCTTCTTGGCCAAGTGTCCTGTCAAAATCTTAAATGAACTCTGAGTATCTTTTGTATGATGAAGGACTTGATCTGAACAAATAAAATCAAAAAAACCTTTTCTAAACGGAAGTTTTCTTATATCTGCCTGCACAAAATGCACGTTTTCAATATGACCGTATTTTTTGTAGGCAAATTCTATGCTTTGACTGGCATCAATTGCAAAAACTTGGGCACGTGTATTCGAAGAAAACAATTTTGCACTGTTGCCGACTCCTGTACCTGCATCCAAAATGTATCTAGTATTTTTTAAAAATCTGTCAAAATGGGATAGAGTTTTCCAGCCAAATCTTTGTAGAAACCACTTTTTTTGCATTTCAATCCATCTCTGATCATGGTATGTCTTGTTGAAATTTTTCCATTTTGAGGAAAAAGCATCTTCAGTTTTGACAAAGTTGAGCTCTTTATCCGTCACAAGTCTTGGAATACCATTTTTTATTTTGAATCTGTGTTGTTTGGAACAGACAAGGATTCCATCAATAATCTCACTTTTTCGTTTCTTTGCCATCTTTACGCTAAATGAAGCCGAACAAACAGGACAAACCAGAACAGACAACGCACTTTCTTTCATAAATCTACCAATCAAAAAGATAAATAAAAACCAGTCAGCTATATCATATCATTTCAAAACAAAACTAGATTTCATTTCTTTTGTAACAAATAGTCTATACCAAATCTCAAAAGCTAGTAACCCAAAAAATTTGTTTACGTATCTGACATCTAGTTCAGTTTTTAGTCGCTTTTCAATCCATTCTTTGTTAATCCAACCGTCTTCTACAATTCTACCATTTCTGAGGTATTGTTCGCAAATATCCTTACCATTTAATTTCCATAGATTAACGGTATTGACTGAAAAACCGTGTTTTTCCTCCGAAATCATCTCTTTAGGAACATATTTGCTCAACAACTCTCTTAGAGGAATTTTTCCAATTTTTGTAGTGCCATTATATTTTGTCGCAGGTGAGAGATGAGTCGCATATGAGATTAGCTCTGCTGATAGCAAGGGAGATAGAGAGTTGAGACCAAAATGGTCATGAAGACTTTTGTTAATCGGAATCCAATTGTAGAGTAACTTTCCATTAAAATCTGCCAAAAATACTTGGTTTAATGGACCAAGAGAATTATCAAAATTGGTCAAAATTTGCTTGTATATCTCGCTCCATTCGAATTTTATTTTACTACCAAAGATTTTGTCTTGATCTGGCACCCAATCTCTTTGATGACAATCCATGTAGAGTTGTGTTTTTTTCATAGCCGACATGTCTTGATTGTAAAGTGAGAGGAATTTTTCATAACGAAATGTATAACCAGCAAAAAGCTCATCCCCACCATCACCAGAAAGTAGGTTTTTGGAAAATCGTATTGCGTTTTTGACTACATAAAACCAGTGAGAATCCCAAAACGGATATTTGATTATACTAATTGCCTCGGGGAGGTCTGCTAGGTAATTTTCTATATTAATTACGTGAACATCTGCATCAAAATGCTGGCCAATCTTTTTCGCTGTTTCAGACTCGTCGAGGCTATCTACAAATCTAACAGAGATTGCATCTATTTTGGCATCTGGCGCAGCCTTTCGTAACATAGCTATAGTTAGGGCAGAGTCAATACCTCCACTGAGACCTACAGAAAAATGATTTTCTGATATGTTTTTTACAAAATTTTTGATATTACTTTGAATCAAAGATTCTATTTTAAGAACCGAGCAAGTGCTTGATTCTAGAAAATCATCCGCCGTTCTCTTTGGCACATGGGTAGTCATCGTCGGATCATATCGTAAAGTTAGAATGTTTTTGATAGAAGCAGTTTCTGATGCCGAAAGAGTATCCATGCTTATCATAATCGTCCAGATTACTAATCTTATATAATTCGCTATTAACTAATCAAAATTTAAACATGTCCGCCTTAGAATCATCCTGATGAAATTCCTTGTAACTGGAGGTGCTGGTTTCATTGGAAGCCACTTGACAAGACTCCTTGTACAATCTGGACATTCTGTTATCGTAGTCGATAACTTGCATCGCGGTAAAATTGAAAATCTGCATGATATTATCGATAAAATACAATTCCACAAAATTGACATTCTAGATTCTACCCAGCTCCAAGAAGTAGCTAAACAAACTGACGGTATATTCCATCAAGCAGCATTAACATCTGTAATCGAGTCTTTTACACAAGAGAAAAAATACTATGATGTGAATGTCAAAGGAACAGAAAATATATTCAGAATTGCAAAAGAGCATCAAATCAAGGTTGTTTATGCCAGCAGCTCAAGTGTATACGGAAATCCTCACAAAATACCAATATCAGAAGATTTTGAGCGAAAACCGATTAATCCTTATGGGATGACTAAATTAGACGATGAGAATCTAGCAGAAAAATTCTCAAGAATCGGAACTCAAATTATTGGATTAAGATACTTTAATGTTTATGGCTCTGCTCAAAACTTGGATTATGCCGGCGTTATCTCCAAGTTTTATGACAATATTGCAAAAAATAAACCGCCTGTGATTTTTGGTGATGGGAGACAAGTAAGAGATTTCATATCAGTTAAAGATGTAGCAAAAGCAAACTTGATGGCAATGCAAAGTTCCCTGGGGTTTGGTTTTATCAACGTAGGCACTGGTATTGCAACATCAATTTTGGATCTTGCAAAAATCATGATAAGCCTGTCTGGAAAAACGTTAGAACCAATACACGAACAACTTCCAGAAGGGGACGTCCATTCAAGTCAAGCCAATACCATATTTGCAAGACAGGTAATCTCTTGGCAATCCAAAACTCCACTAGAATCTGGATTAAGAGAGTTCTTTTTTAGTTCTTGAAAAGATCCTCGTAAAATTTGACATATTTTGGCAATAACGCATCCCATGTAAGATTTTTCATCACATATTCATGGCCAGAATGGGATAACCTGTTTGCCATCTCTTTGTTATTTAGTAAATCGTTTATTGCAGATGTCAATTTCTCCGGGTCTTGCGGCGGAACCAAAATTCCGTTTTGACCATTTACAATAATCTCTGGTATGCCTCCCACATTGGTTGCAATTACAGGTATCCCTAAGTAAAAAGCCTCTTTGATTACTTGAGGAATGCTTTCCATTCTTGATGGTACCACCAAAATACTCGAGGATTTTAATTCAATCATTGCATCCCTCCATGATAAATTTGTACAAAAAGTGACATGACCGTTTAACTTTGATTCGATGCCACGTAGAATGTCAATTCCTTTCTCATAGCTATCCCTGCCAATGTAAATGATCTTGTTTTCTTTTTTTTGTACATCTGGAATACCATTGAATTTTTCAATATCCAAAGGCGCAAACAAAAATTCAAAATCCAAACCATATTTTTCTTTGTAGACCTTTTGTACGATTTTTGAGTCAGTGGCAAGTCTGTCAGCCCATTTTAGTACTATTGATTCGGCCAGTTTTGCTAGACTAGCTATAGTTCTTGAGTGTAGAGCATCTACCTGATCAGAGTATATTCCATGTACTGATAGGACGCGTTTTCTTGCTTTGATGTATTTCATTGCAAATGCAGAGGGCACGTTAAATGCATGAACAACATCGAACTTTTCATTTGAAAATATAGCTTTAATGGAACTCACTAGAGCAAAACTTGGATTCTTTAATTTTCTTATCGGTATATGAGGCGCACTCATTAGTTTAACATCAAAACCTACCTCTCGCAGTTTTTCAGCAACTCTGAGAGCATGTCCACCTATTCCACCCTCAAATGTTGGTGCTATGAAAAGAATCTTCATCGTAATTTTGAAAACTCTGGATTGTATTAATTAATCTGCAATAATCTGGGCATGATTTTTCAAAAATTTCTAAATCCATATTAGGATATTAAAAAGCAAGACTTTGTATGAAAATAGCACTAGTTTTAGGTACTCGTCCAGAAATTATCAAACTGGCTCCCATAATTAACAAACTAGGCAAAAAAAACTCTGATGTGATATTTACTGGTCAGCACTATGATTATGAGATGAGCTTACAATTCTTTAACCAACTGAAAATTCGCAAACCTGATCACTCGCTACAAATATCGCGTTCGGAACCTGCCATACAGATAGGTGAAATGCTCACAAAACTCCCTGCAATTTTTAACCAAATTAAACCAGACACCGTTCTAGTTCAAGGTGACACAAATACTGTCTTGGCTGCAAGCATGGCTGCACTAAAATGCGGAATACCAATCAGTCATGTCGAAGCAGGACTGAGAAGCTTTGACTGGAGAATGCCAGAAGAACACAACAGGATTATTACGGATCACATATCTGAGCTTTTATTTGCCCCTACACTGGTATCAAAAAAAAATCTCTTATCTGAAAAAGTACATGGAAAGATTTTTGTGACCGGAAATACAGTCATTGATGCAATTAACATATTTGCTGACATGTCTGCACAAAAAGCAAAACTTGAGATAGATTTTACTGATTTTGTACTCTTGACTCTGCACAGAGCAGAAAATGTCGATGATAAAAAAACTCTAACATCAATTATTAATGCAGTTATAGAATCTGGTCAAAATTTTGTTTTTCCTCTTCACCCAAGAACCAAACAGAAACTCAAACTTTATGGCCTGTATGAAAAATTTGTAAAATCAAAAAACATCAAACTAATAAAACCTGTAGGATATTTTGAAATGCTAGAGTTAATGAAAAGATGTTTATTTATTGTAACTGACTCTGGGGGAATACAGGAAGAATCAACATCACCAAAAATTAATAAAAAAGTCGTGGTGGTTAGAAAAAGTACAGACAGGCCGGAAGCAGTAAAGGCGGGATTTTCTAGGATTACTGGTTTATCATATTCAAAAATTTTAACAGCCATCAAAGAGGCTGCAAGAAATCCTACTCTTCCAAGAAAAACCTCACCATATGGAAAAGGCAACACATCTGAGCAAATAATCAAATTGATTCACAAAAATATCTAGCAATTCAATAAAAATAATAAACGAAAACTTGTAAGCTCTGTAGATTGTATAACGATGATGATTTACAAAGACTATACGATGACCAATATTTTTCAGGAAGATCTAGACCTCCGATGTGGATTCGTAGGGCAGAATTCATCATAGAAAAATTCAAACCTAAAAAAGTCTTAGATGTTGGTTGCGCATATGGTGAACTTGTTAAGGCACTTGTAGAACGCGGTGTGGAGGCATATGGAATAGATGGTTCCGATTATGCAATATCTAAATCAGATCCAAAAATAAGAAACCGACTATTCAAGGTAAACCTAAATTCTGACAAATTTCCTTTCGATGAAAAGACTTTTGATGTAATTGGCAGCTTTTACTCTGTAGAACATATTCATAACATAGATTTTTTTTCTAAAGAATTACACAGAACACTTCATGACAACGGCACTGCTTGGTTTTTGACACCTAACGAAGGTGAGGCAGGAAGAAATGACAGAGATGTATTTACCAACACATTTCAAGGATGGAAAAAAATCTTTGAAGAACGAAACTTTGTTGTAAGGGAGTTCAGTCCTCATGAAATGATGGCACTAAAAGGCAAACTTGGCAAATTCAAGTTTTATAAATTACCCAAACCAATCCAAAAAATAATAAAAAAAATTGCTTACAATTATGCAAATAGAAAAATGAATGATACATCATTCATTCTAACAAAATATTAGATCTGCATTTATTATATTCTCTAATTATTTTTTCAACAATATTTTTCCAATCAAACTTTTCAACCATTGTACGAGATTCCATTCCCATTTCAAGTCTTAGTTTCTGATCAGATAACAAATCAATTATTCTTTGAGCAAGTTCTGATGAATTTTTCACAGCAAAACCATTTTTACCATCAATTAGTATATCGTAAGGCAAAGTTTGCTCCCATGCAATTATGGGCAAATAAGATGCCATGTATTCCAGAACTTTAATTGGTAATGCATTTTTGGTTACACTTGTTGCCCTAAGAGGTCCTATTCCAATAGCTCCTACTGAAAGATAATCTTGCATTTTTTCTCTATCCACCCACCCTTGAAATTTGACATTTTTTGATAGATCTTTTTCCTTAACAATATCCTCTAGTTTAGATAACTCTGGACCATCACCCAAAAGGATAAACTCTACATCTGGAATTTTTTTTACTATTTCTGGCGCAGCTTGTAATAAAATGTCTAGCCCTCTGTGATAATACATGACGCCTGAAAAAATTATCTTTTTTGATGGTTCATTTTTTGAATAAAAACGATTAATCTCTACTCCGTTAGGAACAATTTCCATATTGTTTATTGAAACACCATAATAGTTAGCCACTAGTGTTTTTGTTTCATCATTCATCACTAAAACTCGACTAGCACTCTTCAGAGTCTTTGCATTAATTGATTTTTCAATTCTTCTTTGGATGACTTTCAATCCTCTTGCCTTTTCATATACTGCATCATCAATCTTCACTATGACAGGCAGTCCAGTCTTTTTTGCGCAATCTACTGCTGCCTTTGGTGCTAGATGAAATGGATGAAATATTGTCAAAATAAAATCAAATTTTTCCTTTGATGCTAATTCTTTAGCCTTGTTCTTAAGCGGGCGGTAGCATCTTCTAGCAGCTATTTTCATATTTCCACTTGATGAAGTACTGACCCTTACTACTGAAATCCTATCATTAAGAAGCGGATTGTACTGTTTACCACTCCATCTCAGTTCAGGAGTCAAAACTGTAACATCATGTCCAAGCTCTGCAAGTTTGTTAGCTAGCTCGACTATAACTACGACACCGCCGCCACTGATTGGCGGAAAATGAAAAACTAGGAATAATATTTTCACGTGTTTACCCTTTTATTGAAGCACTAAAATGTTATGATAATTGAGCAGCCAATTTGAGCAAGTAAGGAACTGGCTTCTAAATTCGGGACTTTATGTGTCAGAAAAATCAGATGAGCAACACGGAGGTGTTCATTCTTTTTACGATATGAAAGAAAGAAAATTTGGATTTCTGTACCCAGAGATTACTGGATATTATATCAGTACAATGCGTTTTTTGTATACACATGAAAAAAAACAACAATACCTAGATTATGCAAAAGCATCCTCTGACTGGCTGACAAAAATCTACAAAAATTATGGAACTATAATTCAGGGTATATCATCTGAACCATCACAACAAAAACTTGCATATTCATTTGATATTTCAATTTGTGCTAAAGGATTGATGGATTACTATATTCTATCAAATGACGACTCGTATCTTAAAACTGCAAAGGAAATGATGGTATCCGTTATGGAAGATGCTGTAGAAGTAGATGGCACAATTAAACCGTTTAAAAGTATAGATTCTAAAAAATTTTCAGAAAATAATGATGTCTGGTACAAACAAAAAGGATGCCTTCACATCAAAAACGCAATGACATTTTGTCAATTATACAAAATCACAAAAGAAATGATCTTCCTAGAATGTGCAGAAAAAATTTGCAATTCATATTCTCTATACCAGCAAGTAGATGGAAGTCTCTCAATGCATCAAAACAAAAAAACTATCAATCTACACACACTATGTTACGCATTAGAAGGTCTATTATTTACTTTTAGTGTGACAAAAAATCCAAATTATTTGCAAAGCTGCATTAATGCAGTAAACTGGTGCAAAAATGTAATTCAAGAAGATGGAAGCATTGAGATATGGTTTAATTCAAAATATAGGGCAAAGGCATCTTACCCTATTGCTCAATTATTGAGAATCTTACTTTTGCTGGATAAACTCAACAACACTCATGAGCATCTAGTAATTGCAAATCGACTCTCTGAATTTCTCCTTACGTTCCAATACAAGGATAACAAAACTATACAGAATGGAGCACTTTACGAAGAGTTCTACAAATCAGTTTTTGGGTGGAAAATGCGTCAGCGATTAAATTCTTGGGGTTCGATGTTTGCACTACAAGCGCTTTACTGGCATGACAAATTTGATGAAATAAATTTCGATGAGGAAATTGAACTTTTGTACTAGTCTCCAAGATAATCCAAAATAGTCCTAGAAGCTGAATTTTTAGAAATTTTATTCTGACAATCGTAAATAAATGGAACTAGTGAATTTTCATAAATCTCATCAATTTTCTTTTTTGTCATTTGGTGATGCTGAATTATGCATAAACAACTGACTTGAAGCAGTATTTTTTCATCAATCTCTTTTGTAACCTCAAAATTTAATTCCTTTAAATTATTTTCTATAAGGTATTTTTCTATATGATCAGATTTAAAAAATGGATCATATCCAAAAACCTTGAATCCTTTACTTTTTAATTCTGTTATTACCTTAAAGCTAGCAGAATCTCTCATGTCCTCTACATTTGCTTTGTAGCTCAGACCGCAAACTAATACTGATTTGGGCAAGTTCATCTTTTCCAAACTTTTTTCAATGGAATCAGAGATGTATTTTGGCATGTAAGCATTTACTTTCAATGCATTTTCTATGGTACTAAAATTAGAACTGAATTTTCTAGCTGATTCTAGCAAAAAACGAGGATCCTTTGGTATGCAATGCCCGCCCGCGCCAGCTCCTGGATAATGTGGCAAAAACCCAAATGGTTTGGTGGCCGCTGCATCTATCACATTTTTCACATTTATGCCTAACTTGTCACACAAAATTGCCAATTCGTTTACAAGTGAGATATTGACTAGTCTGAATGCATTCTCAAACGATTTTACTATCTCGGCAATTTTGGGCTCGTTTACTCGAATTAAGCTTGCATTATTGACATACTTGTAAATCTGTTTTGCTATATCGAAGCTCACATCATCTGAGCAGTAAATTACACGAGGTATGTTTTCAATATGCCATTCTTTGTTGTCAGGATCAATTCTCTCTGGACAAAAACCAAGACCAAAATCTTTTCCTACCGTAAATCCTTTTGATTCTATTAATTCCTTGATTCTCTCCGTAGTGCCCACCTCAATACTGCTTTCCAGAATTATCATGTCTCCTTGTTTTGCAAAACCAAGAAAATTCTCCGTTGCTGATCTTACAAACACATCAGATGTGGTTATTCCATCTGGAATTGGTGTTGGAACGCAAATAATACCTATTTTTGGTCTATCTGATTTTGCAGGAGAAATTGTAAGTTCTAAATTACCATTATTTCTGGATGAGAAAAATTCGGTTTTTAGTCGGAGTTCTGTATCCATTAACAGATTATTGATTAATCTATTAATTCTATTTGTACTAGTATCAATTCCAATAACCCTCAATCCATTACTTGCCAATCTAACAGCCAGTGGAAAACCAACATATCCCAAACCAAAAATTTCCACTTGATAGTTATTTCTTTTAATATCTTCAAGAGTTTTTGATAACATCAACAAGTTTTCTGGATTTATAGAATTTTTAACTATTTGTATTTTTGGTTATTTTTTCTCCAAGTTCATCAATTCTTGATAGATCTCTCTTTCACGCTTTTCAATTATTGATTGATCAAAATCAAGTGCCTTTTGTTTACAACGAAGTGTAATCTGTTGATAAAGAATTTGATTGTGTAACAATCTGTTGATATTTTCTCCAAAAGACTCTGGTGTTCTCTCTGCAAAAACGGCAATATCTTCTAGGCCATCCGAGAATCCCTTTTTTGGACTTGGAATTACAACTGGTAACCCTGTAGCCATAGCCTCCATAACTGGTATTGGCAAACCTTCCAGATTAGTATCATAGGCTAATGCAAAAACTCTCGCAGATTTGTAGTAATTTTGTATTTCGGCATGTGGAATAGAATTTTTAATTGTAACCTTTTTTTCAAGTCCTTCTTTATTTATTAAAGCCAGTAAATTTTCATATTCTCTACCCCTGCCTATGATCAAACAATGGGCATCTACATTTTTCATAGCTCTAATTAAACACTGATGATTTTTTTCTTTAATCAAATTTCCAACTGAGATTATGAGAGGAGTTTTTAGTGTCTCTATTCTATTTGCTGATTCAAACTGCATACAATCTATTTTGTTATACAGAATTTCTGGAATCTTGTTGGAATGTTTTCTTACATAGGATTCAATTATTTTGTATACTATAGTGATCTTATCAGCTTTTTTCAGAACAAAAGGCTCTATGAATTTTTCTGTATATTTTAGGGCAAAAAATTTTTTTAAATTCCCCCTTATTGCTAGTTTACGATTATAGTCATATTGAGTATGTAGTGATAGAAAAAAAGGAATTTTCAAATAATCTGAACATTTTGCGGCAAACCATCCTCCCAAATATGGATTGTATGCTCGAATTACATCAGGATTGATCTTATTTACTAAATTAATTATTTTGCTTAATTGATTTTCTCTTTTGGTTATATTCATTCTGCCAACTGAATGAATTTTTAAAACTCCATTTCCTGCTATGCTCCTAACTTTTTCTTCCTCAATATCATCATCTGTCAGCGAAATGACATGAATCTCATCAAATAAATTTTCAGGATTGTAATATCTGGGCTTAATCTCGCCTTTTTCAAAATATGCTCTTATTGGATCATTTGGAAACACACAAATTTTCAAATGAATATTGATACCAATATTTCTATATATTTTATAAGAATTCAATATATCTATTCTCACTTATTCATTGTGTATTCAAATAATCACATCTCATTTCACTCCAAATCAATCTCAAAAAATCTTCAATTTTTATTTTCATGGGTTATAAACGTCATTGGTGTACTGTATGTTAATGAGGAAATTCAATGAGTGGAGTCAGAGTAACTTATAGCGGATTAATTTCTTTTGGTATATCACTCATCAGTGTTATCACTGGACTGATTTTTGTAATATTGGTAACCAGAAAATTATCTACGGAAGAATTTGGACTATGGACATTCATAGGAAGTATTGTTGCACAGGCAACTATTATTTCTCCAATCGTGACATACTGGGTAACTCGACAAGTAGCAAGAGGTGAAAAAATTGAAAAGACTGCACTTACTACAAGCGGATTACTATCCCTTGGAGGATTTGTAATTTATTTAATTTTAGCATTTTATGTTTCTAATTTACACAATATTGATTTTCGGATTCTACTAATTGGTTCAACCTTAATACCATTGACATTCTTTTTACAGACACTCAATTCAATCTGTTTGAGTTTAAAACCACAGGCAATTTCTTATGGGTTAATTGTCTTTGAATTAGTAAAAATCCCTCTAGGAATCATACTTGTAGTAACATCAGATCTTGGTCTGATTGGTGCATTAATTGCAACCATAGGCGCAACTGTAGCAAACATCCTACTTTTAGTCTTTGTAATTAAAGATAAAATTTTTGGTGCAATCAAAACAGGAATAATTAAATTTTGGATTAAAATGTCATGGCTCTCATTGTATGGTATTTTGTATGAGCTTATGTGGAAATTTGACGTGTTGATTTTTTCATCTTTTACAACATCTCTTGTAGGACTTGCCTATTGGGGGGTTGCTGGTTCGATAACTAGTATGGTTGTATATTCGGGAAAAATTTCTGATGGATTATACTCTAAATTAATTGCAACAGGAAAAAATGAATTTGCCCATGATAACTTTACACGTTCATTGTATTTTGCAATTCCAATACTATCAGCAAATATTGTCTTGGCTAAGCCTCTACTACATGTTTTGAATCCATTATACGAAGAAGGAATTTACGTAGTTATCATATTATCCATAAGAGGATTTGTTCATGTGATAATGGGATTTTATTTTTCATTGATACAAGGAAATGAAAATATTGACCTTAACAAAACTGCTTCTACCAAACAATTCATCAAAAGTAATCTTTTTGTCATACCTACGTTTATGTTACTATTTTCTATAATTTATGTAGGGTCGCTGTTCATATTTTTAGCTTTTTTTAAAACTCCGCAAATGAGCGACTATTTCCTAATTTCTATATGGGCGATGATTCTATTGGCAACAACCATTATTTTCACAATAGTTGGAATGTTATACGTTAGGAAAAAATTACATTTTAATTTCAATTATATTCCAATTTTGAAATACGCTGCCGTTGCATTATTAGCATCAATTATAGTATATCTTGTATCTGAAAAAGTTTTAAAATATTCTGAAAGAATTTTCGACTTTCTTCCACAACTAATTCCTATTTTGATTCTAGGTGGAGGAATTTATTTTGGAATTACCTATCTCATTGATATGTCAACAAAAATCTTTTTCAAATCATTTCTTAACGAATTTCGAAGAAAACGATCTATCAAATAATCCACATGTCAGAAAACTCTCTAGCTTTTTTCTTTTCAGTATCAGAAATTAATATCTCATTTACTTTCTCACCTGGTCTCTTACCAATTATCTTGTGATTTTTTGAGATTCTTCCGGCCAGAGATTTTATATCATATTCTCTCATTTTTGGAACAAAAATCTCTCCTCCTTTTGTTAAGGTAAGACATTTCAAAATAAAATTAACAGCTTCATCAATGTGAAATAGATACCTCTTCATCGTTGGATCAGTAATTGATAGCGGTTGATCTTTTCTCTTTTCTTCTTCCCAAACCTCAAATACATTTCCACGTGATTCAAAAATATTCCCAAACCTAACAGAAGAGAATTTAGTATCAAATTTGGATAATCTGGTCCAGCTTGTTAGTCTCTCTCCGATCTGTTTCGTTGTACCGTATAGAGTAGTAGGTTCTGCAGCTTTATCTGTACTGATATTGATAAATTTCTCTGGTTTATGATTCATCGCCATTTTTATCATATTGACAGTTCCATTGATGTTAGTTTCAATGGTTTCAATTGGATTATACTCAGAAATTTCTATATTTTTTATAGCAGCAGTGTGAAAAATCACATCAACATTACTTCCAGCCATATCGATGCGTTCTTTATCTAAAATACTACCTAACAGTAATCGTATCCGTTTATCTTTTATTGAACGACCTAAATCAAATAATCCTGCTTCATTAATATCAAGTATCCTAACAGACTTAACAGGGTATTCTAAAATTCGTTTGGTTAAATGAAAACCAACGCTTCCGGCACCACCCGTGATTAGAACTGTTTTATTTTTCAATTCCTTTCTAATCTCTAATTCATACTTGTTTTTCATCTTGAATCTGATTCCGCGTTCTCTATAAATGACATTAATAATATCCTTCATAATTACCTAATTAGATATTGTACTCAATTCTAAATCCATCGATTTAGTAAAAACTAAAATAAGATAATTAATAATTATATTTACTAGGTTTTTTCTATGCTTTATTCTGTAGATGTGTCATATTCGGTTGATAAAGATTCTTGGGACTCAAAATTACTTGAAAATGCATCCTCAACAATATATCAATCCTATAATTGGTCAGAAATATACAAGAATTTGTATAATTCTAAACCAGTTTTTTTTATAATGAAAGATGAGGAAGGCAAAGTAGTGGCTCAGTTGCTGAGTTTTATACACTCTAAATATTATTGGGCAAATTCACCACTAGTAATCCAAAAGATAAACTCCCTATTGAATTTGGGTTCAATTCTCTTTTGGTGGTATGGACCAGTTATACACGATCAAAAAAACCAACTCGAAATAATTGAAAAATTATTTTATTCAGTTGAATCTTTTGCACGAAAAAAAAAACTATTCATGATTAAAGGTTCATTTCCACCATTACTTCATTTTAATGACAAATCCCTACTTGATAAGTTTCAGTATAATATCATCCCATGGTCTACATATATAATAAATTTAAATCAAAACTCTATCGATTTTTTTTCAAAATTAGATAAGAAAATAAGATACGATATTAGAAAAGCAGAAGATAATAATCA
>OMIR01000038.1 GCA_900299125.1 Nitrosopumilales archaeon
AAGCCTTCGTCGGCAGCGTCAGATGTGTATAAGAGACAGAATGATAATAGATCATAATTTTTGAAAGAACCGCTCACCCAAGCAGGTTTGCTTTTCATTTGTACGTATAATTCCAATCCTTGACTAAATAGCATTCGTTCTGCTTCCATTGACAGAGAAAATATGCCACCCGTAATTGAAAATATTGCGCGTCTAATTGATTCAACTCCAGCAAATTTCGGATGTTCAATTATTTCGGAATAACACATTGATTTTATCAGACTAGAGAGCATTGTTGGAGTTATTTTTGATTTGACTGGATGCTCAACTGGAGTAATTTTTGAGAATAAACTTGTAATTTTACAATCAATCTCAAATACAAATTTTTCAATTCTTAATCGTTGCTCAAAATTTGCCGATTCTAAATTTTCTAATAGTCTTTGACGCTGAACCTCCATCATCTCTAATTTTTTAGCTAGCAACATGTTAACATCATGACTTTCAAGTTTATTGGTAATTTGCGAAGTTAGAAATTTTATGTCCTCGTTAATCGTATTTCGATTAATACCTAAACTAGCTGCAATTTTGAGCCCAGACATGCCTTTTTCAAAATACATCACATATACATCATCACGGCGTTTTTGTCTTTGAATTTGCGTGTATGGCCCACAATGTCGACTTTCGTTAGGTGGATTCATGGGAGAACTAGGCGCTCATCGGAATTAACCCAGTTCATTAAATGGCAAAAAATTGCCTAGTTTTGCATAGTTTTGGAATAAAATTAGAATAATCTGAATATGAAAAAGAAAATTCAAAAATAAAATAATCAGTTATTGATTATCTTGATCTTTCTAGTGCCGGTACCTCTGCCTGTTACCAGGGTTACCTCGGTGGTAAATGACTTGATGTTTGGCACTGGTCGCTGGTCTAGTCTGACTGCAGTATGTCCACGATTAGATACCATGATAGTATCGCCTGCTACTTTTTGCAGTCTTTCTGCCTGGACTTTGCGGTATTCACTGCCTGCCCAGTTTTGACCTGAATATTCAGTCTCTACTTTGGCAGTTCCGCGTAGAATGGTTTTGAGAACCTTCATGATATACAATACTTGATTTTTCTATATTTACCTTGACTCTGTTATCAAATCCAAGAATCAGATCTCTGATCGATATTTTTTTTAACGAAACTACAAGCTGGATTTACCCAAATCGGTATTTTATGGGCGTTTTTTTACAGTATGCTATGACATGCAGAGAAGGTTACATACACAGTTATGCCTATTTTGCCATTTTAGACCAAGTTCGCTGTATTAGATGCGGACAGGAAAAACAGGGCAACTAATCTCTATCCACTATTTTTCTATATTTTGAGTATCTAGGTACAAAACCATTCAGATAAGCTAGAAATAATTATAAGATATTTTACTATACAAAAACAAAATGGGCTTGTTCAAAAAAAAGGAGACAAATGAAACCAAATGCAAGACATGTGGAATGGAACTGCACGATCCAGAAAAACTAAAGCGACACATCAACAAAGCCCACGGGCCCCTGCCGCAAAAAAAGATGACTGAAGATGGTGGCGGCGGACTCTGGTAGAATACGTTCGCAAAATAACCCAGGATGACTTTATCATTATAACAAACCGATTAAAATCCGACTTTAATGTGATATTTTACTCGGAGCTAGAGCCGGCAATTTTACAATCCTTTAAAATTCACAATAAAATCAAGGACATTCGCGGATCATATCACAAAAACGGAACGCTGGTGATTCGAGGCGATGCAGCCATACCAGAATACCAACATGTAATAGATGTAATATCTAGCGTCCTAGAAGAGATTCACTAATGTCAGAGAAATTCAAAACCGCAATGCCTGTATGGCTGGGTGGAATCTATCTCAAAGACGAGGGAGGATATGAAATAATTCTTCGGGCTCTGACTCATTACAAAAAAAGGCTCAGAAACATCCGCAAATCCCCAGAATTAAAAGACGCCCCAATGTTTGCCACCATTATAGAATCAGAGGCGCAAAAATCCTTCCAGACAGCAAACCAATGCATTTCTAAAATTACCCAAGCCCTCGAAAAACCAGACACAGTCCAGTCTTTGGAATCAGAAATTCCCATAATAGAAAAGGCACTGACTTGTTATGAATCTGATATTGGCAAGCAAAATACCGACTCGTTTTATTCTGAGCTAATCACAGACAAAGCCCTGGCAAGCCGTGATGCAGAAAAAATAAAGTTTGCAATAAAGGAAGTCAAAAGATACTATTGAAGAACAAGGCAGAGTGCTCTAAATGTCATGGGTTTTTCCAAATAAAGGACATTTACACCATACAGCAATTCCAGTACAGGCAAATTCCGCCATATTCATGGTGCCTGGATTATTTTGAGAAAATAAAGATAGGGCAATGGGATTCATTTTGCGAGTCTTGCATTATTTTTTATCAAAAAGAATCCCTAGAGGCATATCAAAAAATGCAAGAGTAATATTGACTGGATTTTAATTATTCTCAATGAAGGCAAATATCTTCAGTCCAGGAAATTCACGCAAGATAAACCCAAACTGGTTCACAGGACCAGTAAATATGAAGGACGTATCATCTCTTATAGGTAGTACTAATCATGACATTTACCATGTTTATTTTAAAAATCATTCCAGGACTAAACTGCACTCACATAATGGCGACCAAATTCTAATTGCCATATCTGGTAATGGCAGCATGGATACTTTTGCAAAATCAGGCAAATCAAAATCAGAATTTAAAATAAAGAAAACCTTCACAACCAGGCTAAATCCTGGAGACATGGTCTTTATCAAAAAAGGAACACTGCACACGCATGGTGCTATATCAAAAAAAACATTCTCTCATATTGCAATTAATATCATTCCTGCAAAATCAAAAAAATACAATACCATATGGTACGAGTCTGATTTTGCAAGAACTGTTTCAGGAATTGTATAAAATCAAATAAGACCTCCTACAGAAATATTCTCATACCCCTACATTTTTAATAAAAATCATAATTTTATAACTATGTAGGGACAATTACTGTAATGGTTCGAGTGCGAAAAAAAACAATTCATGGCAAGACCTATTATTATCTAGAGCACAGCGTCAGATTCGGCAAAAGGGTGCAAAAAAGAGAACTCTATCTTGGAACCAAAATCCCGCCAAATATTGAAAAGCTCAAAAAAAACATGCTAGCTGATCTCAATGAACAAAAATGGTTTGCTCAAATTGATAAAATAAAACAAAATTATAACAAAAACCAAAAACTAATGCCAAAATCCATCCGGGATAAGGAAATCCAGACATTTGCCATCGACTTTACCTATGATACTCAAAGAATAGAGGGCTCTACTCTGTCGCGCAAACAAACAGCGGTACTTTTGGAAAAAGGAATTGCCCCAAATAACAAGCCAATGAAAGATGCACAGGAAGCCCAGGCGCACAGGGACCTGTTCCTTGAAATTCTAAGAACAGACAAAGACCTCTCACTAAGAGAGATTACACAATGGCACTGGAAGCTATTTGGCAAAACCAAGTCAGAGATTGCCGGAAAAATTAGAAAATACCAGGTTGCAATTAGGGCAAGCAAATTCATGCCGCCATCACCTGTTGAGGTTTATCCAATGCTAGTGGAGTTCTTTGAGTGGTATAACAAGAACAAAAACAAGATGAACCCAGTGGAGCTAGCTGCAATTGCCCACCTGAAATTTGTCACAATACATCCATTTGGAGACGGGAATGGAAGAATCTCAAGACTCATCATGAACTTTATTTTAAATAAAAAAAAATTCCCAATGTTTGATATTCCATATGAGAATAGGAACAGCTATTACAACTCACTAGAGAGATCACAGATAAAATCCGATGATAGATTCTTTTTTCAATGGTTTGTCAAGCGATACATTGCCCATTACAAGCGATATCTAAAGTAGGCAAATCCAAAAATCGCACCTGAGAATCATATCATATTTTATTTAATCAAATATGATGTATTTCTGCAAATATGAGAATTTCTGGAATTTTACTAGGCATAATTCTGTTATTTACTACATTGTATCCAACTCCAGAGGCTAAATCATACAATAAAGACGACTTGGGAAATATTTCTGAGCAGCCAGCCCAAAAATCAGTCAAAATCATTCAAATCATAAAGCCACGAACCATGCACTTTTGGTATATTGTGGATGTGGAAATATGTGCAGGACCGACGCAACTGTATTCACCAGACCTGGTAATATCCTCAGACCGGGATGAAATTATAGAAACATTCTGGGGAATAATAATGCCATACACTTGCGACACTGGCAGATTTTTCATCTCTGCTAAAAATCCAGACTCAATTGAGGTTGGCTTTGCAAATTCCATAAATTCCAGTCCTGCATCAAAATCACCAAGAACTAATGAAAAATACTAGAGCAAAACGCTAGTGAAAATTCATTCAAAGTGTTTATCAAATAGCAAATTATTCCAGTTTTGATATTGAAATCATTATTTCTAGTAATTTTCTCTTTGGTGTTATTTTCAAGCCTCTCGGCATTTGCCGCAACTGCCCCAGACCCGCCAACTAATCTGGTAGCCACTCCAGTAAAGCCAACACAGGTAAACCTGTTCTGGTCAGCCCCTGCCAATAACGGCGGTGCAGGAGTCAATAATTACAAAATAGAATTCAAGACAGGCAGTGGCAGCTGGTCAGTTCTTGCTACAACTAGCGGACCTGAAACATTCTATATGCATGAAAATCTCATTACTGATACGACCTATGCTTATCGGGTCTCGGCAAATAATAATGCAGGAACAAGCAATCCTTCTTCTGAAATTTCTGCAACGCCAAACTCGTCATCAACTGCATCACTGCCGGGTGCGCCAACCAATCTAATCGGAGTGGCAGCATCACCAACTCAGGCAAATCTCTCCTGGTCAGCCCCTGCAAATAACGGCGGATATCCTATTTCTGGATACAAGATCGAATATCGAATTGGCTCTGGCAGCTATATGACACTAGTTGAAAATACCGGCTCTACTATTACCACATATTCTCATAGTCCAATTACTACGGGAACAGTCTATGTGTATCGAGTTTATGCCATCACAGCATTTGGAACAGGCACATCCCCAACAAGTGAGGCAGTCGTAAAATCAACTGCAACATCTGCACTTGCTGCACCCGGTGCACCCACCGCACTGTCTGCATCAGCAGTATCGCCAACTCAGATTAATCTCTCCTGGTCAGCCCCAACAAATAACGGCGGCGCATCAATCACTGGATACAAAATCGAATCAAAATCAGGAACTGGCAGCTTTACTAGTCTGGTTGCAAACACTGGAACTACTAGTACGACATATTCGCATACTGGTCTTGCAACAGGAACTGCTTACACGTATAGAGTCTATGCAATAAATTCAGTTGGAACTAGTGTTGCATCATCAGAGATACAGGCAACACCTAGCTCATCATCAGCACCTGGCTTGCCTGGTGTACCAACACAGCTAACGACTAATGTTATTTCTGGCACGCAAATCAATCTCTCCTGGTCAGCCCCTGCAAATAACGGCGGCTCGGCAATCACAGGATACAAAATCGAATCAAAATCAGGAACTGGCAGCTATGCTATTTTGGTTGCAAACACTGGATCTGCTGCAACAACCTATTCTCATACGGGATTAACTAGCGGAACAACATACGTGTATCGAGTTTATGCAATCACACAAACTGGAACCGGCTTGCCGTCATCAGAAATCTCTGCCACTGCAGGAAGTCCTACTCAGGCAGCAAGTGTTCCAGGTGCAGTATCTTCACTTGTCGCAGTCCCATCTTCTGCAACCCAGATAAATCTCTCATGGGGTGCCCCTGCAAATAACGGCGGCGCACCAATCACTGGATACAAAATCGAGGTAAAGAAAGGAAGTGGCGGTTCTTTTGAAACATTAATTGAAAATTCTCAAAGCACGGCAACATCATTTGCACATACCGGGCTTGCAAGTGGAACTAATTACTATTACCGAGTATCAGCAATAAATTCCGCAGGTGCAGGCACATCAAGTGAGGCATCTGCAATACCAAAAGATACAATGGCACCAACTCTGACTGCAACTGCAGTATCGCCAACATCAATTACTCTGACCTGGGTTGCACCCTCTCAGACATTCAAGCAGTCAATTTCAGGATATAAAATCGAGCAAAAGCTAGACCAGGACACCTATGTCACCATACAAGAAAATGCCGGCAGCTCGACTAGCTATACCATATCATCACTGACTACTGGCAAGACATACACGTATGTAGTATCTGCAGTGTATTCATTAGGTGCCAGTCCTAGATCTGCTGAAGCTACTGCAACTCCGCTATCCACATCAAATGCCGTTGCACCAACACAGCCAGTATCTACTGGAATAATCAATCTGCCAACTGGACTGGTTGCAACTCCTAGCTCGCCAACACAGATAGATCTTTCATGGAAGGCGCCATCTACTGGAACCATTCTGGGATACAAGATTGAATTCAAAAAGGGACAGGAGCAGTTTGCAACTTTAATTGCTAGCACTCTGAATGCAACTACAAAATATTCTCATACCGGAGTGGAATCTGATAGACTCTATTCTTATCGCGTTTATTCAATTACATCTTCTGGAACTAGTCTTGCATCACAAATAGCAAATGCAACTGCCAGCTCGACTGCCACATATGCAGCCCCAGTGTCTGCCCAGCCGCCATCCCCACCAGTACTTGATGCCAAACTCTCATCACCAACTGAGGCAAATCTCCAGTGGAGTGTGCCTGCAAATACTGGAGGCATGCCAATTACTGGATACAGCATTGAATACAAAATTGGAACCCAGCCATTTAAAATGCTGGCAAGCAAAATCACAGCCAATACATTTTCTCATACGGGATTATTACAGAACACCTATTCTTATCGAGTTTATGCAATAAATTCCGCAGGGGCTAGTGCAGCATCCAATGTTGCAACAGTAGATGCAGCAAGCATGGCACCAAAAACAAATCCTGCAGACTGTGGGGCGGGAACCATATTTGATGAAAAATCACAGACCTGCATTTTAGCACCAAAGCCTAGATGCGGTCCGGGAACCATATTTGATGAAAAATCACAGAGCTGCATTTTAGAATCTCTAGTCCAAGAGCCAACGCCTCAAGAGCCGCAAACTAGTGGCGTTCCGGGATTTCCAGACCCCACCAAAGATCCACAGTCATATGTGAATAGATACAATTCAGAGCCAAAATACAGGGAATGGTTTGAAAAGAATTTTCCAGGCAAGACAATCTATGAGGTCGTAGGATTGCCAGAACCGCAAATGCAGTGCGGCAAGGGAACTCATTTAGAAGACGGATATTGCGTTGCCGATAAAAAATCAGGCTCTGGATGCCTTGTTGCAACTGCAGCATTTGGCACAGAACTAGCTCCCCAAGTCCAATTACTCCGAGAAGTCAGGGACAATTCACTATACCAAACTAGTTCAGGAACTGCATTCATGGCAGGATTTAACGAATTTTACTATTCATTTAGTCCTACCATATCTGACTGGGAGCGACAGAGTCCTGTCTTTAGAGATATGGTAAGAATTTCACTCACACCAATGCTCTATACCCTATCGATTCTAAATCATGCAAATATTGATTCGGAATCTGCTATTCTAGGATATGGCATTGCAATAATTTTGCTAAATTCAGTAATCTATATGGTGGCACCAGCTATGGTATTGCTAGTAATTAAAAATAAAATCAAATCTAGATGAAAAAATCAGAACTATCCAGTATTGTATCTGATTACAAATCTCTATGTGCAAGGCAGACAAAAAATTACGATCATAAAATCCATCTTAAAATCTTGGAATTAAGACGCAGATATTATCACGAGACTGGCAGTGAGCTCACAGATTAAAAACACCTCACAGAATAATACTAAATATGCACAAGCTAGTCTATGTTGGAATTGCAATTGCAATTATCATAGTATCATACTATATTGTGATGGCTTTTGTCTTGCAGCAGCAGTCAATTAACAAGCAATCAGTATACGTCCATTTGGACCAGGGCTGGGCTAGCTATCCCGGAAATATTGTCTATGATATTACAAATGCGTGGTCAGGCAAGGATGCACCCAAGCTTAGCTCTCAAGAGCGACTAGAACTATCAAAGCAAAACAATGTCGAGCAAATTAGATACGCTCATGGAAAACCCTACATTCTAGTCCAAAACAGCAACACAAACTGCAAGGATTCCTGGGAGCCTCACTATGCAAGATTTGGCGCAGATACCATACGGCATTATATTGAATATGCCGCAGGAGTTCAGCAAAACCCAGACCCGAACATTAGTCTTTACACATTGCAGACTAGCAGGCAAGAAACATCCCAGCAGCAAATGCTACTAAAGAGCGGATACTCGCAGTTTATTCCAATTTGCACATCTAAAGAAAAGACCAGCTTTGATTATTCACTTAAAATCAACGACAGTACAGTCGGCTTTGATGTCTATTTTGTAGACTCTAGGGAACAACAAGATAACTATGATTCCAATAATGGAAAATTCCAGTATTATGATTCGTGTTTTGGCAAAAACTATGAGCGATTCTCTGGCACATGCAATAATGTGGGCAAAAACGCCGGA
>OMIR01000039.1 GCA_900299125.1 Nitrosopumilales archaeon
CAGTTTATGCTCAGGATAAAAAATCTGGTTGTCTAATAGCAACAGCAGCATATGGAACAGAACTAGCTCCCCAAGTTCAGTTGTTGCGAGAAATCAGAGACACCAAACTATTATCAACAAATTCAGGCATTACTTTCATGGCTGGATTCAACGAATTCTATTATTCCTTTAGTCCTATGGTAGCAGACTGGGAGCGAGAAAATCTATGGTTCAGAGAGGCAGTCAAAGTGACAATTAGTCCCATGTTATCTACAATGTACATTTTCAATTATGCAAGTATTGATTCAGAATCAGAAATGCTAGGATATGGAATTGGAATCATTCTACTTAATATCGGAATGTATTTTGTTGCACCAGCAATGATGATTTCCAAAATTCATCAAGTAATAAGAAAATCATCTCGGATAAAATAATAAATTAAAACCTAAAATTTTGTTAGAGAGAAAAACCTAATCAAATAGTAATTCTAACTTAGAATGACTTGAAGGCATTAGGAATAGCATTAGGAGTAATTTTGATTTGCTCGATAATACAACCTGAAGTATTTGCTCATCGACATGGGTGTCACAGTAAACACAGTTGCGAATCTGATTCTAGTATCTACATTTGTGGGGATAAGGGTGACTGTACACTATGTAAAGATAACCAATATTGCAAGGCAGGAATACCAATTAATCCCAATTCAAAGAGAAAATCAAGTCCACATTATTTGGAAGAGATTCCAAAACAATGTAAGATAATCAACAATATGCCGGATAATTCTTGCACGCCTGGCGCAATCAACCCAGAAGTAATACAAGAAAATCTCAAAAGTACCGTGTGTATGTCAGGATATTCAAAACAAATTAGGCCTTCAACGTCGTATACAAATCCGCTAAAAATCAAACTTATGAGATCATATGGCATAAACGGAAATCCCTCTGATTATGAGCTTGATCATCTAATTCCACTAAGTATTGGTGGAGCACCTAAAGATCCTAAAAATCTCTGGCCACAAAAATGGAACGGTGAGAAAGGCGCAAAAGCTAAAGATGTAATTGAAAGACAAGCTCATCGTGATTTGTGTAAAGGTAAATTAACACTCCAACAGGCCCAATCAATTTTCATTAGTGGGTGGATGACAAATTAAATTTTCATGATTCAATATGAAATTTTTCTAGATAGTTAGGCAAAATTGAATTTGATCTACTTGAAAATAAATTTAAAATTATACTTTCAGAGTGTCGTTAATTTAGAAAATCAGAAGATTGGATTCTCCAATTATTAGAAAAGCACTGAAATATGAATAAGGGTTTTATTTGTGTATCTAAACTAGATAAATAATGAAGAAAATAGCGTTAGGTTCCATTTTGGCAATTTTTGCTGTAATGGCGATTGCTCCTGCATTTGCAGATCATGAAACTGTAGATGTAAGCATACCAGCTGGTTCATCTTCTCCTGGCTGTGAAGCTACCAACGAATGTTACAATCCATCTGAAGTGACAATCGATGTAGGTAGTGAAATAGTTTGGACAAATGAAGATACAGCTTCTCATACCGTTACAAGCGGAACTGCAGATAATGGTCCGGATGGAAACTTTGACAGCAACTTGTTCTTATCAGGGACAACTTTCTCACATAAATTTGAGGAAGAAGGTACATACCCGTACTTTTGCCTTGTGCACCCATGGATGGCAGGTTCTGTTATTGTTCAAGCAGCAGCTGAAGAACATAGCGACGGTGAAATGACCACTATGGAATCAGATGGTGATCATGGTGCAATGGTTATGTCACAGGATGGCTCTGTTATGGTACACATCGACTCCGATGAACCAGCAGCAGACACTGAGGCTATGGTTTCAGTTGAGTTTGTTGATGCGGATGGAAACCCGATCGAGCATGTCAACTTTGAAATAAATATCATGCAAGACGGTGCTACCGTACTGAGTGAAACATCTCAACATTCACACAGTGGTGTTACCGAATTCACAACTGAGACACTGAGTTCTGATAGTCCACTAGATGTCCAAGTCACAATTCTAGGAATAGGATTGCCAGATGACGAGGCAAATTGGACAGGCCCTATGGGTGAGACAGTATCTGCTCAAGTTGTACCAGAATTTGGTCCACTAGCAATGAGTATATTGGCAGTAGCCATTGTAAGCATTGTCGCAGTCACAGCACGATCTAAAGTAATTCCAAGACTTTAGAATTCTCTTATTTTCTTTTTACTAGACCGATTACAGCTAGTATTACACCTGCAGCTCCTATACCCATTGCAAATATTGCGTAATCATAGGATTTGCCAGATACTCCAGCCGACATACTACTTTGCTCTACTTGTGATAATTCTTGCTGAATCTGAGCAAGAGAGTTTTTTATCTTTGCTAAGTCAGGCATACCGCTTGCGTCAGTAGGAGGAAAAGCAATTACATTGATGTTTTCAACATCTTCAATTTGGACTGACTCATTTACTTGAATTCCGTTTAGAGTACCCTTGAGTTGTATGGTTAGTGGGCCAGTTTGAGTAGGAATTATTTTTGAATAATAATGACCAGGTTTGGAATCAGAGAGAATGTCCAGATCTTTTGAAACACTTCCAGATTTTATAGTGGCTGTGAGTTCCTTGAATGCATTTGTTACGCCTGTGCTGAGTCCATTACCATCACCAGTAGTAAAGGAAAATACGATAGCATTTTGTTGGCCCACGAGTGGTGGTTCTTCTAGCCAGCCAATCTCAATTTCATATTTTTCCAAAGTGATTGTTTTGCGTGCTAATGCAGGAGTTACTGATGAAATCAAAATAATCGATAATGCCAAAAAAATATGCGCTTTCATGTAGGAATAGAGTAAAAGACAAGTTATTTACTTTGTGAAAAACCATCAGATAAGGTAAACCGCTAGATTGTTTAAATTATCAAAATATTCATAACGACTAGTTGAAAAAAATTTTAGTTTTACTTTTCCTAATTATTGCAATATCCTTTCCATTTGCGTATGCACACCCATTAATTGATAATTCCAGTCCGAACGCATCTACAAATGTCGGAGCAGGACTAACCCAAATAACAATTGATTTCTCTGAAGCAGTAGACATTGGATATAGCTACATCAAGGTTTTTGATAGTAATGGCAACCAGATTGATAAGAAGAATACCCAATATCCAAACCCAAATGATGAATCAATTCTAACTATCACGACTCCGCCATTGCAGGATGGCGTGTACACAGTAACTACTCAGGTTTTATCTAAAGTGGATGGACATTTAGTGCCATATGCGTTTGTCTTTGGAGTTGGAAATGTTGAGCTTCCTCCACCACCACAAATCACCATAGAACAGCAGATCTACTTTCCAGAGGCAGGTGCGAGATTTCCAGGAATGGTTGGCCAAGTAATTGTTCTCGGGGCAGCAATTTCTTCTTTATTGATATGGAGAGGCGTTAAGAGATCATGGATTAATGAAAATGTAGAATTTCAGAAATTCTTTCACGGAAAATTCTCTACAATTACTGGAATAGGTCTCTTTGCGGTATTTGCATCAAATATTCTAATATTGATAATTCAGACAATACGATTACAGGTATCTGCATCAGATGTCTTAGAGACAACTTTTGGTACGATTTGGATTATTCGTATGAGTATCACAATTATTCTACTTGCTGTTTGGTTCCTTTTGGAGAATAAAAATGCCGCAGAACCCAAAAAACAGCTTTTGGTGTTGGGATTATCATTAGCACTAATTGCCACAACTACAGCAATAGGTCATGGTGCAGCTAGTGAGCAGCTAGCAGCAATAGTAATTGATTATGCGCATAATTTGATAGCATCCATATGGATTGGAGGTGTGATCTTTCTTGGATTAATTTTACTTCCATCGTTAGCAAAACTAGATAATTCAAAAAAGGAGCTAGCAAGTCTTTTGGTAATTCCTAGGTTCTCTTCCGTAATTACAATAGCGCTTGGAATTGTAATCATAACAGGGCCTACATTATTGTGGCTCTTAGAAGACGATGTGACTTTATTGAGTCAGTCATATTATGGCTGGTCAATCATTGCAAAAATTCTAGTCGGCTCCATGATGGTCGCTCTTGGCGGATATAACCAGATTAAAATTCAAAAACCTGCGGAAAAGTCACCCGGATTACCAGTTCACCAAAAGCTTACAAGATCAGCTAGAACAGAGGCGGCTTTGGGAATTATTTTAATCGGCATAGTTGCCTTGCTGACAAATTCCTCACTACCAACAAGCCAGGCCGAGCAAACAATATCAAATACACCAGATGGTCTTGCTACAACAGCATTCTCAGAGAATCTTAGATTTGGAGTAAATATTACTCCTCTAAAAACAGGAGCAAATACAATTTCCATTTCTGTGGTGGACTCTAGTGGTAGTAATGTTGAGGATTTATCTGGGTTGAGTGTCAAGGTATCAAATCCGCAAAAAAACATTGTACCAATGCAAATTCCTCTTGAAAAAACAGGTAATGATTATCAAGGAAAGATGACATTTGGCTTTTCTGGAAATTGGAACATTGAGCTTGATGCTCAAAGATCCAACAATCCAAATGAGAGTACTAGTCTATCCATATTGGTAAAGCCAAGACTCTCAGAATTAAAAACTGACATAACCGAGTACACATTACCTGAGGCAGCAGCCCCGCTCTATCCAGTATATGACGGTAAAAATATTTGGCTAAGTGACTCATCGCAGCCGAGACTCTGGAAATTCTCCATTTCAGAAAAACAATTTACACCATATTTGTTTGAAGGAAAGACTACGGTATTTTTGAAATTAGATAACAAAAAAATCTGGTTTACTGATACCCCCGATGGAAAAATTGGTTACTTTGATACAGATTTGAAACAATTTACAACAATTACACTTCCAGTAAAGTCAATTCCCATATCTCTTGAAACAGACAATCATGGAAATGTATGGATTGCACTAGTAGACCAGCACATGCTGCTAAAATATGATCCAGTTTCCAAAGAATTTGCAGAATACAGGACTCCAACGAATCCCTCAGGTCCCGTATCATTGACTCGTGATCAAGATGGAATGTTGTGGTTTGCCGAGTCCCAAGGGGGAAAAATTGGAGTAATAGATCCAAATACTGGTAAAATTCGAGAGTTTGCTCCAGCTAGTCCATTAAATGAGCCGTTCTTTTTATTATTTGACAAAGACGGTTCTCTGTTAATATCAGAACACACCGCATTACGCATAGTTAGATTCAATACGTATCTAGAGACATTTAGCATCGTTGTTTCTGTAAATGATCCAAATTCATTACCATTTGCAATAGCTCCTGACAAATTTGGAAATCTTTGGATAGCACAACACACTACAGACAGACTAGGTATCTACGATCCTCAAAAGGATGAATTTGCAGAGCTGAACATACCATCCCAAACAACATTTACGCAATTTTTACTTGATGACAATAATGGAGATATTTGGTTTGTAGAACAGCGCCAGAATAAGCTTGGCCATGTGATCATAACTGAAAATCCTCAATCATCTCCAAGATTATCCCGGGAATTTGAGCTTAGATATTCAGAGCTGGCAACACCATTGATAACTGGAGGAATTATTGCCTCTTCATTATTTTTTGTAAAGAGTGTGCGTGATAAGCGAAGAATTGATTCGCTAATAGACTAGCTAGTTTTCTGGATTGGTGCTGCCCTGCCGATTAGACCCAAATATTTTACACCAAGTGTTGCAACCAAAATTCCAACAGATATCATAACTATGGTTCCAGATGGAGCCAGATCAAAATAATACGAGAGTATTATGCCAGAGATAACTGAAGATACGGATATTATCATAGAAAAAATCACGGTTTGTCTGAATCCCTTTCCAAAAAGCATACTTGTAATATTTGGAAGTACGATTAGTGCAGAAATTAACAAGATTCCTACCAACCTCATAGATGTGATAACTGTTATTGCGGCAATTATTACAAAGACATAGTTGAGTCTGTCGACTTTGACTCCACTAACCTTTGCTTGTTCCTCATCAAAAATAAAATGAATCAATTGTTTTCGAAGCAGCACCAACGAGGTCACAACACCTACACTAATTGCTAAGATTAGTATTGTATCCTCGTTACTTATCAAAAGAATACTTCCAAACAAAAAACTAAACAAATCAACAGAAAAGCCTCCAGTAGCAGATATTAGCAATATTCCGATTCCAAATCCGGATACCAGTAATACTGCTATTGCGGCATCGCCAGAGATTTTTGTACTTTTTCGAAGCTTTGTCATACCCAAGGCGCCCAAAATCGAAACTGCATACGCAGTCCATAGCGGATAGATCCCAGAGAACAATCCCAAAGAAATTCCTCCAAATGCCATGTGCGATAATGCATCGCCAAACAAAGAATATCGTTTTAGAACTAGAAATGTTCCCATCAATGAACAGATTATAGCAATTGCTGAACCAACAATGAGGCCCTTTTGCATAAATGCATAAGCAAATATTTCTTGTAGCATGTCAGTGGTGATGCATGTGCATCTGCATTGCGGATTCAGTATAGGTCTTGAGCAAATCTTTGTTTGAAAAGAATTCTTCTTTTTGTCCGTGGAAAAACAGTTGGCGATTCATGCACGCAACTCTGTTTGCAATTTTGGCGATTGCCTCCAAATCATGAGATGACCAAACAATACTAATCTTGTTTTCATCATTAATTTTCTTAATTACACTATAGAATTTTTTCTGTGTCTCCATGTCAACTCCAGTAACTGGTTCATCAAGAATTAAGAGGATTGGATCTTTGACTATAGCTTTAGCAATGAAAACACGTTGAAGCTGTCCGCCTGAGAGCTCGCCGATTCTTTTATCCTTGTAGGATTCCAGATTTACAATTCTTAATGCCTCAAGAATTTTATCACTCTTTTTTTGGAATTTTTTGAAGAATTGATTCCAAGAGTATCCAGTTGATTGAATTAATGCCGCACTTTTATCACGTACTTTATCGGGCAATAGTCCCATTGCAACTACTTCAGAGACAGTTGCTGGAAAGTTTTGTTCAAAGTTAACTTTTTGTGAAACGTAGCCAATCAATGGCAACAATGGATAGTATTTTTTTCCCTCATGACCGAATAGCCTTATTGTGCCAGAATAGTTTTGCAGTGATAAAATTGCCCTAAATAGAGTTGTTTTTCCGGCTCCATTAGGGCCGACTATTCCTAATAGGTCACCTTCCTCTACACCAAA
>OMIR01000040.1 GCA_900299125.1 Nitrosopumilales archaeon
CCTGAAAGATCAAAAAGGAACCTATTGCGAATGGTCCTACAATCATGCCTGCAACTAATTCTCCTAAAACTATTGGCAGTTTTATTCTGACAAATACTTCTGCCAAAAGTTTTGCTGCAAATAGCAATACGCAAACAGAAATTATAACTTGAATAAAGTGGGATTCCATGTTCTTAAATTCTGAATATTTCGGATTAAAATTTCTATCTAGGCAAGCTTTGTGTTGTTTACAAAAACACCAGTTTTTTCAGATATGTGACCAATTTCGTATGACATCAATCCATATTTTCTGCAGATCTGCATTATTTTGTTAGCTTGTATTTTTGGTGAAATGATGCAAAAACCAACTCCCATGTTGAACGTTTTGTACATCTCCTCGTTTGTCACTCCTAGGTCTTCAATTAACTGCATTATCTTTGGAGGCTCTGGCATCATATCTAGTACAAACCCTGTCTTTTTTAGCCTCAAAAGCTTCGTGAATGCGCCGCCTGTAATATTTGCCAAGCCATGTATTTCACATCTTGATAGAATCTCTAGAATTGGTTTGACGTAGATTTGGGTTGGTTCTAACATAGCATGCCCTATTTTTCCAATACCTCTGACATTATCGTTGATAGCGTATTTTTTCAGCAGTACTTTTCTTGCAAGAGAATATCCATTTGAATGAATACCAGTACTTGCAATTCCAATTATGATGTCTCCGACTCTTATCTTGTTTCCAAGAATTAACTTGGTCTTATCCACTAACCCTGCGACCATTCCTGCTAGATCGAAGGCAAATCCCTTCTCTTCAAACAGATCTGGCATTATTGCAGTCTCACCTCCAACAATCGGAACTCCGGATTTTTTTGCTCCTGTTGCGAGTCCCCTTGCAATTTCCACGAAAACAGATTCCTTATTTTGGTTTGAAGCAATATAATCTACAAATGAAATTGGCTTTGCTCCGATGCATATGATGTCATTGACATTCATTGCAACACAGTCTATTCCTATGGTGTCGTATTTTTTCAGCAGATTTGCAATTATCACCTTGGTACCAACTCCGTCTGTATGAGTAGCCAAATATTTTCCCCCGTGAATTCCTACCAATCCTGCATAATGACCGAATCCTGATTTTACCATTCCCGAATGAGTCGATGCAATAATTTTACCAATTGATGCTTGACTTTTTTTGATTTTAGAAACATCAACTCCTGCAGATTTGTAAGTTATCATGGTGTTATTTTGAAAACCTCACTACATATACATTCCAGAGTCTGCTTGACGATGCTCCTTGTATTTTTCTGATAATTCCTTGAAATCACTTCCGATCTTTTCTCTTCGCTGTCTGAGCTCTGAAGTATCTACTGCGAATCCATAAACTCTACAAAGTGAATCAATTAATGTGGCAGCAGCAAGTGGGTCTGGTTTTGTATTGCTCGCTTTAACTAGAAGCGTTATCGCACGTATTTTCCTAATGATGCATTCATTCAGTATGCTTCCAGGAATTCCTGTGATGAATCCCTGAGAAATCATCGATATCTGTTTGTCTTGCATTATTCTGCACAAATCCTCCTCTGCTGCACAAAATGTTTGATTGTCGTGCTCTTCTGATGCAACTCCGTCCAAAATTACTAATTCCTTACATCCCTTAGTTTGAGCCCAATCTAATAATATTGAGGCGATGTTGTATAGCCCATCGGCTCTTAATGTCACTTCACAGATAATTGCACAAATGTTGCCTTTTTTGTTAGAATATACTCGAAATGGATGTCGCAGTCTTCCTTGAATGAATACTGTTGAAGGTGGTAAATATTTCGAGTGTAGATAACCAATCTCTTGCATGTTTAGCTTTTCTATGATGTATCCTACTGCAAGCGGACCTGCAAGTCCGGGACCTACAAATCCAGCAATCACGATGGGACTTTTGAGCAGAATTTTTTTAATCTCGTACACTGATTCATCTGAAATCTTTCGAGTCACTGGTTTAGCCTTGGATGGTCACTAATTATTTTTTTGCAAGAATAGACCGAGCATCACTCTACCTCGCTCCGTGATACTGTAATACACAGAATCATCAACTGCGTCTCTTTTCACAAAATTGTAATCAAGACACAAATGTAAATAGTTCAGAAAAGATCTCTTCATTCTGATTTTTGAACTCATATAAAGATCTGTAAATGCCATTGGCCTGCAACTCAACTGGTATAGTAACTTAATCAGAGTCAGAGTACTAAAGTCACGTGTGCGTGCTTTTATCGCATCCATTACTTGGACATCTCTTTGAATTATGAAATCGCCAAGCTGATCGGCTACTTCTAATGGTATGTATGTTAGTCGTGCTTTCATTGGTACAGTATGGTACCGTACTTTACCTTAATTAAAGTTAGCTTGTGATTTTTTTGATTTACAGTAAATTTTTTTGAGCTAAACTAAATTCCGTTGAACTGACTGTAAAAAGGTATGAATCTGAGCGTGTCTGTACTTGAAGAATGATATTCGACAATTTTCATACTATGGCGGAAATCTGCTTTTTTACCTGCGATTCCTTTCGCATTTTTGCAATAATATTGGCAATTTGAGTTGCATGGATTTCGTCAAGCGTTTCACACATGAATTTGACTGACGTCAAGTAATAATTAATCTTGCTCTATATTGGCACCA
>OMIR01000041.1 GCA_900299125.1 Nitrosopumilales archaeon
ATCATAATCCTATTTTTCTGTGCTATCTATTCCACAAGAATCTTCAATGTCTTTCTGCGATTATTCAATAAATTCAATTTCTTTCAAAAGCTTGTAACACCATTAATGTCACTTCAAGAAACTGTCAAAAAATCTTCCAAAAGCAAAATAGCAGCAACATCGGTGACACTCACTGTTATCTATAGGCTGATTGAGGCATTTGCAATTTACTTTATTCTGTTGGGATTCAATATTGATGTAATACACTATCTGAGCCTAGCAGCAACGTATTCATTCTCAATTATTGTAGGCAACGTTTCATTTGTACCTGGGGGTCTTGGCGTAACAGAAGGCAGCCTTACTGGATTGCTGTCTTTACAGGGAGTTGAACTCTCTACTGCGATTGGAGTTGCTCTTGTCATACGACTCTTTACGTTATGGTATGGCGTGATTGTGGGATTTGTTTGTCTGCGTCTGACAACTAGAATCACACCAAATAATTCAAATCCAAAAATCTAATCTGATTTTGTCTTCTTATCCAAAAACCTGATGATGATATCTGCAACATATTTTCTTTTTCTATCATTAATTGCTTGGTGATTGCCAATCAGAAATGAGTTCTTCATGATGTATTGGGAATTTACTAGTTCTCCACTCACTTTGTGATCAATGTGTGTCATTACTGGCTGTCTTACCATATTTCCTGCCATGACAGGCCTAGTTTCTATACCATGTCTCTCTAAATCTCTGACTAGATCGTCTTTGTCAAAGAACTTGTTCTCATTTACAGTAATTGGATATGTCATGTAGACATTTTTGAATCCAGCAAAATCTGGTGGTAGCATTATGTATTTAGAATACGCAGATAATCGCATCTTCCAATATTTTGCATTTTCTACTCTGATTTTTATTAATGAGTTTAGTTTTTGTATCTGGTGTATGCCAAATGCACCTTGAATCTCAGTTGGCCTGAGGTTGTAACCGATGTTGATGAAAAGAAAACGAGAATCGATTGAGGGATATTTCTTTTTGTATTGTTGCTTATCTGCAAGATCTCTTACCCAACCAAATGCTCTTAGAGCTTTTCCAAGCTCATAGATTTTTTTATTACTAGTGACTAGCATACCACCTTCCATTGTGGTAATATGATGAGATGCAAAGAAACTAAACGTACCTATGTCTCCAATAGAACCAACTTTTTTCCCAAAATACTCTGCTCCATGAGCCTCACATGAATCCTCAATTACGTGCAAGCCATATTTGCCAGCAATTCTTTTGATCTTTTTCATATCTGAAGGAAAACCGAGCAGGTGCACAGGCATGATTGCTTTTGTCTTTTTGGTAATTGCCAGTTCTATTTTATCTGCATCAATGTTGTATGTTTGTCTATCTACATCAACAAAAACAGGCTTTGCTCCTACATTTACTATTGGATACACAGTAGTCGCCCATGTTACGGCAGGTGTAATTACCTCGTCGCCTTTTTTTATTCTGTCATTACCGAAAGATGAATTCGAAAGAACCGATAATGCAAGTAAATTAGCAGACGAGCCTGAATTAACCATGACTGCATATTTTGTCCCTATGTATTTTGCAAAAGACTCTTCAAATTTTCTAACTTTATCTCCCATGGTTGTCTTCATTGAAAGCATAGAGTCCAATGCCTCGCATACCTCTTCCCAACCGTATGGTGGTACAGCTAATGGTACATGAGATTTGCTAGATGAACTATGATCAAGCTGATCAAAATATTGTCTAACAAGTTTTTTTGTGGCATGAAAATAATTGTTTGACAACAATCTGCTATGACGCAAAACTACTTTTATCTATATCTTAGCCTAATTTTACACTCGTAATTGTATTTATACGGGCGAATACCGTTCTGACGTGTTGTCATCTAACAACCAATTTTCTGCACTGAAAAACAAGCAGGTGCTTCTTACTGGAGGGTGTGGTTTCATAGGTTCGGAAATTACAAAACAGCTTTCAAAGGCAGGTGCTAAAATTACAATTATAGATAATCTTTCATCAGGAAAAGAACGTCACATTCGAGGACTAAAAGGAATCACTCTTCTAAAGGGAGACCTATCAGACACAAATCTGGTAAAAAAAGCAGTAAAAAATCAAGAATATATCATACATTTAGCTGCATTACCGTTCATTCCAGATTCATATCACTACCCAATGGAGTTCTTTGAAGTCAATGTCAACGCTACAATCAATTTAGCACTTGCAGCTATCAAAGAAAAAAAGGTCAAAAGATTTGTTCACATATCGTCAAGTGAGATCTATGGAAGTTCGCGTTATTCCCCAATGGACGAAAATCACCCAACCACTCCTCATTCTACATATGCTGTAAGTAAGCTCGCTGGAGAGAGAGTAGTCTACACATTACACAAGGAACATGAATTGCCTGTAGTAATCATACGACCATTCAATTCATTTGGACCAAACATTACTCAACCATACATAATTCCAGAAATTATTGGCCAAATACTCAAGGGTAGAAAAGAACTTACACTTGGAAATATTCACAGTAAGCGAGATCTCACGTTTGTCTCAGATACTGCACGCGGAATAATCTTACCTCTGATTACAGATGGTGTTATAGGTGAGACAATAAATGTTGGCAGTGAAAGAGCAGTAGCTATCAAAGATCTTGTAAAAATAATCTCAGAGTTGATGTCTAAAGATGTTCAGATAAAGATTGATGCATCTAGATTCAGACCATATGATGTTGATTCACTCATATGCGATTATGGAAGAGCAAACCGACTACTTGGTTGGAAACCTGAGGTAAGCATTGCGGATGGCCTAAAAATGACAATCAAGTGGATGGTGAACAACAAAATTGAATTAACATCATTTAAAGGATGGACATCATCCTACAGAAAAGATCATAATGACAAAACCTAGCGATTTTATCGACTGGAATACCAAAACTATACTAGTAACTGGCGGCCATGGCTTCCTCGGCCGTTATGTGGTAGAACAATTAAAGAAAAAAGGAGCTACAAACATTCTCGTTCCATCTTCTAAGGATTATGACTTACGAAATAATGAAAATTGCAAGAAGTTAGTTCATAATGTGAACATCGTTTTTCATCTAGCTGCTCGAGTTGGAGGAATTGCCCTGATGCAAGAAAAACCGGCGGATATATTTTATGATAACATAATGATGGGCACACAATTAATCCATGAAGCAAAAGAGGCCAAAGTGGAAAAATTCGTAGCTCTTGGAACCGTTTGTAGCTATCCAAAATTTGCCCAACTTCCGTTTACAGAAGATGCAATTTGGGAAGGCTATCCAGAAGAAACAAACGCTGCATACGGTCTTGCCAAGAAAATGATGATTGTCCAATCGCAATCATATCGTCAACAATATAATTTCAAATCTATATCTCTTGTACCTACCAATCTTTATGGTCCAGGAGATAATTTTGATCCTGTAATGTCTCATGTTATACCTGCGTTAATTTTGAAAATATCTAATGCAAAAAAATCAAATCAGAATTCAATAACAATGTGGGGTAATGGATCACCTACAAGGGACTTTCTATATGTGGAAGATGCAGCAAGAGGCATAGTTCTTGCAGCTGAAAAATACGATGAACCTGAACCAATGAATCTGGGCTCAGAAGAAGAGATCTCAATTAAAGATCTTGTATCTTTAATCTCGGAATTGATGAATTTTCAGGGGGATATAATTTGGGATACAACAAAACCGAATGGACAGCCACGAAGATGCGTTAGTAATAAAAAAGCAGAGCAAAAAATTGGCTTTAAACCGCAAATAAAACTAAGGAAAGGACTACAAAATACCATAGATTGGTTTACTAAACAACAAGCAAGCGGATTGTTGCAATATTGAACCAATAATTGATATATACAGAATAAAATTTTTGACAGCTAATGTCTACAGATCTAATAGTTCTCACATTAAACGAAATAGATGGCTTCAAGAAACTAATGCCTCAGGTAAAAAGAGAATGGGTTAATGATATCATCGTAGTTGATGGTGGCTCAACTGATGGCACAATCGAAGAGGCACAAAAAATGGGGTTCAAAATAATAATACAAAAAATCAAAGGACATGGTGGAGCCATTTTAGAAGGATTTAATGCAAGTACTGCTGATAATATTTTGATTTTTGGCCCAGATGGAAATCACTTACCGGATGAAATTCCCCAATTGATTGAAAAAATGAAAGAAGGTTATGATCAAGTTGTAATTACACGATTTGGAGTAGGTTCTGTAAATCTAGACGCAGGAACTCTTGACAGATTTGGAAATAGATTGTTTGCATTTCTATCTAATATTCTCTTTGGAGGACATTTCACTGACACCTTAAATGAAAGTAGAATTATCTCTCGTAAAGCAATGGAAGAACTAAAGTTTGATGCAACAAAGTTCAGCTCAACTCAACAAATGAGTATAAGAGGCCTCAAAAAACGACAGAAAATTTTTGAAATAATAGGTAATGAAGGTGAACGGATAGGAGGAAAAAGAAAAATGCGCTCATTCAGAGTGGGTAAAGAACTTAGCTTGCAGATAATCAAGGAGTTTGTCTTTTGGAAGTATTGACTGCAAATCTCTCCCGTAAACAAGTAATATTTTGTCTAATTGTAATATGTACAATATCATTAGCACTCAAACTATCACTGGTAAACTTTGCTTCTGTTCCGAACCAAGATACATTTGGCTACATTTTAAATGCAATATCGATTATCCATGGAGATTTTAGTGAGCCTCCGCGAAAGACTCTTGGGTGGTCATTTTTTGCAACACCGTTTCTGTTCTTAGTGAATTCCGATCATTTCATTGATTATGTTAATGTATTCAGGAGTCTAAGTATCGGAGTCTCAGTTATTACGATTCCTCTTGCGTATGCCTTATCTAGAAAATATTTTGAGACAAAATATTCTCTTGTGGCCACTAGCTTTTTCGCATTTGAACCTCATCTGAGCTCTATTGCAGGACAAGGCCTCTCGGAACCTCTATACATTTTGTTCTGCGTTATAGCATTTTACTTTATTTTACATGGTAATAGGCTCAGTTATTTTGCATTTGCCTTTGCTGCGCTTTTGTGGTGGGTAAGATGGCCTGGAATCATAGTTTTCTTTGCAATATCAATTATCTATTTTATCAACAACAGAAAATCTCCAAAACTAGTTCAAAAATATCTACTCTGTACCATGTTGTTCCTAGTGATCGTGTCTCCTATGCTAATACATAGATATGAGCAATATGGTGATCCACTACATTTCTCGTTATCTGACAACTTCTTTACTGGGGATTATGGTAAGCTACTTGCAGAAAATACCAAATCAACAAAATATTCTGTGAGTGATTATATTGCAGAAAATGGAATTGGGCAATTCATTAGCAAATTTGTTCTAACTGGAATATACAATATTTTAGAGCAGATATTCAGAATATCTTTTCCATATCTGATAGTACTCTTGCCATTTGGCATCTTGTTTTCATTTAGAGCATTTGATCAAAATGCAAAATATATACGTGCTAACTGGATTTTAATTTTAGTAACACTAGCATCTTCTCTAATATCGTTTTCATTAATCCCAGAAAGAAGGTTTCTTTACTATTTGTACCCGTTTCTGATAATATTTGCAGTTATGACAATAGAGCGTGTCATAAAGTACGGCCTGAGCACGTTTTCGTTTTCAGAGAGAAAAAAGAACATTACAATTCTTGCTGTAGTTGCAACTATATTGATTTTGTCAATAGGATTTGCTCAAAGATTTGCACCTGATGTTTTGGCCGAAGATGAAAAAATACAGTTTACAAAATATCTGATTACTAATTTTGATAAAGGAAAAATATTGCTCAGCAATGAAGACTGGAAATATGGAACGTTTCTCAATGTCGACAATCCAAAATTTTTCCAAAATTTCACAATCAACTATAATGAGCAAAACTCAATGAACAAAGTGATTAGTACTCAATTCATCAGTTTACATGCAAAATCTGTTTCAGATTTGATGCTTGTTGGTCAACAATATGATTTGAAATATCTAGTTTTGATAGATGATGATTATTCGATCTGGTACAGTTACCTTAAAGATGTATATGACAATGAATCTAGTTACCCGTATCTGACAAAAATCTATGATTCATCCGAGATGGGGCTTCAGAAATTCCGAGCGAAAGTATTTGAAATTAATTATAGAAAATAACAGTCTATTGGTTTCATATGAATCTCAATTCTGTGACATACTTGTTGATTGAACTTTATATTCCACAAATTTTTCATAATCAATTTTGTAAATTATCATGTGATATCTATAGCCTAATTCGGTAGAATCAAACTCTTTTATGAGATAAGGGTATTCTCGTTTATTATAATACACATCATTCAAAAAGGTCGGCCTGCTTTCAGCACCATCTAGTACTAGATGATCCAAACGATTATTGGAACTTTCAATGAATTTTTCAAGTGAATCAAAACCTTCTACTGGAATGAACTCCGGCCCAAATTTTGTACCGTTGAATACTGTTGGAAGTCCTTGCATGTCTACTGGAAGGCGTGTGTATTTTGTTTCTGGATAATAATCATTAGTAACTTTAGTTATTCTGGAAATATGTTTGGAAATCTCATAGGCTTCTCGTTCATGATCATAATTGATTTTTTTGTAATCAAGAAAGCCTAAAGATGCTATAATTATACCGCATATTATTGCAGTCAAAATAATGTTCTTACCGTTATTCTTATCAAGTAATCTCTCAATAGCAAATGACGAAAACACACAAAGTATCGGAAATACGATGAACAGGTATCTTAGCTCTCTAATGTCTCTGCTGTATGCGTATAATGCAGGAATCAACATCATAAGAAGCATGAATATAATTGCAGCATGTTTTTGTTCTTTTTTTCTTACAAAATAAAAAACTCCAATGGGAACAAAAAATATGAAGATTGGAATTAATATCCAACCCAGTGATTTTGTCAGATTGATAAATCCATTAAGTATGAAGTTTATTCCGCCATTTTCCCCGTTTTCTTTGATTAGAATATCTGCAGCCACTGCTCCACCAACGACTTGACTTGTTAAGCCATCATTACCGATACTTGTTGTTCTAAAATACGACACTGGGCCAATGATGGCAAGTACAATTACAACCACAAAACAACATTTCAAAATTATCTTGGGCTCCTTTCTAAATCGGATGATAAACATCACGGAGAATGGAATTAGTAGCAAAAGTCCTTCATATCTTATCAATGATGATAATGCGGCAATACTGAATGCGATATATGTGGTTCTGATGTTATTTGAAAAAAATAAGGCCAGAGCCACTGCGCTAAGTAAAATAAATAATGGTTGTGTATCGCCCTGAATTGAGTTTTGTATAATTCTCGGATCAAAAACAAATAATGCCGCTCCTAACAAACAATATTTCTTTTCAACAAATCTCTTACACAAAAAATAAACTGGAACAACAGTCACAATAGATAATGTAATGGAAATGTATCGTTGCAGATCCATATAGTCTAGTAAATTACTTGAATGAAACATGGAAAAGAAAAATGAAACAAAGACTGGCCATCCGTTATTTGGAAAGTGATATCCTGCAGGCAGCTCGCCTAATATGCTTACATCATTTGCATAAAAAAAGTAAGATAGTGTGTCAAGTGAGAGTGGAATTCCGTGGGGGAAATAATAGAATCTGATAACTACGGCTACAAAACAGACTGCAGCTAGAAAAAATATAGTATTATTTGTAAATCGAGATATTTTATTATCTAAAATCTGATACGACATGTTTGCATCATACTACGAACGAGATTCGCGTACTACGTTCACTAGCGAAAACAGTATTATCGCAGTCATAATCAACATTATCCCAATCAGTGTTGACGCAAAGCCAATTAGAGCAACATTGGTCAGAATGGTTCTAGATTCAGAAAACACTTGGATTGCCCAAATTATGAAAAATAATCCAATCCCCAAGAATACTAATCCTGGAATACCGTAAAATTTCAGAGGATGTTCTATTGAAATAAACTTCATTGTGCTTAAAACTACTGATAATCCATGAGACACGGGATTGTGAGTAGATGTATCTCCTTTGTATAACACTATAATTGGAACCTCTACAATTCCGAATTTTTTCTTACTAGCTTTGATCAGAATCTCAGTTGATACTCCCATTCCATGTTCAAATGGAATTATGTCCTTTAGTGTAGATTTACCGTATGCTCTGAAACCACTTTGCGAATCTGTAATCTTTGTGTCTGTTGAAAGATTTGTTAAACTGGTAATGGTTTTGATTCCGACTTTTCTATATGTAGGAACATTTTTTTTACCATCGTCTAAGAACCTGGATCCTATTACAATATCTGCCTTATTTTGTAATATTGGTTCTACTACTGTTTTTATATCTTCTACCCGGTGCTGGCCATCTGCATCAAATGTCACTAAAATATCCGCATCAATCTCAATTCCTTTACTCAGTATCGATCTTATAGCAGCACCATATCCAAAGTTCTTTTCATGATTAATCACAACAGCACCAAGATTTTTTGCAATTTCACCAGTAGAATCAGACGAGCCGTCATTGCACACAATTATTTTGCCAGTAATTTGTTTAAGCTTTAGTAATAACGAAGCAATGTTTTTTTCTTCATTATATGCTGGTATGCCAATAACTATGTCCATTTTTCTTTCCTTACCATTAACCATTTTTTTTAAGTGTATAAAATCTACTATTCAAAAACACATACATCATTCGTGTCACACAATGCACTCTATTACCTGGTCCTGCTGAATTCTTGAAATTTGAGGGTAGAATGGGAGTGAGATTACTTCTTTGTATGTCATCTCTGAATTATCAAGTTTGTCGTATATCTTGGCTTTCTTTTTAAACACTGTAAATTTGTGTAGTGGTTTGTAGTGAACAGAAGTTCGTATGCCTTGAGACAACATCTTCCTAAACAAAGCATCTCTGGATATTTTGTAGTCTTTCTTTATTTTTATGATGTAGAGATGAAATGCCTCTGTAGAATCCCTTTGAATCTTTGGTGTGCTTATTCCTTTTACATTATCTAATTTAGAATTATAGTATTCAAATGCTCTCTTTCTATCGGAATTTAATTTGTTTATTCTTTCTAACTGGCTTAGTCCCAATGCAGATCTAATCTCATCTAATCTGTAATTATAGCCAGGTTCTAAAACATCATAATCCCATGGTTTGCCGTGAGTGTATCGTTCTTTTAGTGATTTGAGTATCCCGTGATTTCGTAGAGTGCTTATGTATTTTGCAATCTTTCCAGAATTAGTGGTGATCATGCCACCTTCAATAGATGTAATGTTTTTTGTTGGATAAAAGCTAAAACAGCCTGCACTTCCAAATGTTCCTACGTGTCTTTTATTGTATTTAGATCCAATTGCATGTGCACAGTCTTCAATTACGATGAGATTATTTTTCTTAGCAATTCTTCCAATATCTGTCATGTTGCAAGGTTTCCCTGCAAAATGAACTGGAAGTATAGCTTTTGTCTTTGATGTGATACTTTTTTCAATGGATTTAACTGAAATATTGAGATCATCGTTGATGTCAGCAAGTACTGGTGTTGCACCAGACAATAATACTGAGCTTGCAGTTGCTACAAACGTCATGTCTGGAATTATTACCTCATCTCCGTTACCAATCCCAGCACTCTTTATTGTCAAATGTAATGCTGATGTGGCATTAGAAACGCCTATAGCAAATTTAGCCCCAGCAAATTTGGCAAACGCATTCTCAAATTCGCGTAATATTGGCCCATCGGTAAGCAAGGGTGATTCTAGAGCCTTCAAAACCGCCTGCTTGTCTTTTTTTGTAATCAATGGGGAAAAAAACGGGACTCCTATTGATCTACTAAAGGCATCACCGTCAGTTATCTTCAAATCTACGTTATAATGCTAAAATGATATTATTAACTCTCTCTTAGAATGTTTTTGTATACTTGTAGTATATTTTGAGCCATGGTTTTTGAATTACAAACATCATGAACCAATCTGTAACCACTCTCTCCATATTTTGTTCTAGTTTTTTCATCTGTAATTAGATGCAGAATAGCTTTTGCAAGGTATTCTGCATTGTCTGGTTCGACCAAAATCGCATTGTCTCCGTCTGTAATTGTAAATGGGATTCCATGTGCAGTTGTACTTATGGTTGGTTTTCTAAATGCGAATCCTTCCAATGGAGTTAATGGAGATAATTCCCATCTGGATGGTAATACAAGAAATTGACACTCAGAATATGCTGCAAGTACTTCGTCACGTGAGGGTTTTTTTATAACGATAATTTTGTCTGCAATCTTTAACTCATTAATCATTTTGAGCATTTGTGATTCAAAACCAAAATCTACTCCCATTATCACTAATTTGACATTTAGAACTGCTTGCTCATTTTGTATCAATGCAAATGCCTTTACTAATAGATCCACGCCTTTCACATAAGCAAATCTGCCGACAAACAATATGTAATGGGTTACAATGTTATGTTTAGCTTTAAAACTTTCAGCGCGTATCTGCAGCTTTTCTAGATCAACACCATTTCTTACTATGACTAATTTCGATTCTGGACAGAATTGAGAAAATATTTTCCTTTCATACTCGTTACCAATAGTGATCATTGTTGATTGATTAATTATAAAACGAATCATGGGAAACTGAACTCTGTATAATAGTTTCTTTATGATACTATCAGAAATATCTGGATGAGATGTCAATCCACCCTGATCGGTTAAAACCAAAGGAATTTTTTTCTTTTTTGCAATTAATGCAGCAACAAAAGATTGAAAGCTCCTTACTCCAATGGTGTGGATTATGTCTGGCTTGTCTTTTAATATCTGAAAGTACATACCGGGATTAATAAAAAATAATTGCAAGTAAAACCATACATGCGATCGATTGATCTTGAATTTATCAACAGACTCGATTCTAGGGAGTTTTTTGTTAAATGTGTGTGCATTGTTTGCCAAATCCATATCTGTAGTGTAAATGGTTACATCATGATCCATCTGTGAAATCCCTTTAGCAATATCTATGCACAAATGCATTATGCCACCAAATTGTGTGGCAGGAAGTGATGCAGGACAAACTAGCGCTATTTTCATTCTTGTTATATCTTGAGAACTATTCTAATGTAATAAAGACTGCCAAACATTTCTTCTATTGTTTATCTGCAAATATTAAACCATAATTTTGCTTTTCAGATTTTGTAATTATGTTAAATCCAAATTCCTGTAATTTCATCTTTATCTTCTTTAAGCGTTCCAAATCATTGTTTATAATATGATATTCCATGCTGATTTTCTTTATTTTTTTAAAATGATCTTCTGATAATGAATCCAAGATGTCGTATTCTGCTCCTTCACAATCAAGTTTTATCAAATCAACTTCTATGCATTTTGAATCTATTACATCTCCTAGAGTAGTTGAGTTAATTTTGACATAATTCTCCCCAGATCCGTAAATTGTATGAGCCGCATTATCAGTTCTGTTGAGATAAATCTTGAGTGGTTCACTTGTACCTGAAACTGCCAAATTAAACGCAGATACATTATCCAGATTGTTTAGTCGTATGTTTTCCAATAAAACATCATAATTTTCCTTTACTGGCTCAAATGATATGATCTTTCCAGTTCGACAAAACTGAGAGGCATAAACTGAAAAAAGACCTATGTGAGCACCTATGTCTATGATGGTGTCATTATGATTAATCTCGAAATTTTTTACATTATACTCTTGAATAATCCATACGTTAACAAATGCTTCAATATCTGTAGAATTTGTTCTTAACTTCAAATGCTTGCCGTTTCTTAAATGCAATACAAATGACGGCGTTCTAATCAATCCATAATGAGCAAGTGGTACAACGTACCAATTTTTCACTAGCTTAATGATCTTAACTAATATCGATAATTTTGTACCAGTATTAGACTCCATACTGATTCTGAAATAGTTTTGAATCTAAAGTTTATGCTATTTGTTAATTTGAGGATCTATTACTAACTACAGTTAATAGACAGATCAATGAAAAACTAAAAATATGAAAATAATGATAACTGGTGGCCTTGGTTTTATTGGCAGCCATCTGGCAGAAGAATTAATAAAAAGAAATCATAACCTTGTTCTATTAACAAAAACCTATTCAAAAAAATCTAATGTAAAGACAATAAAAAAACGAGTTCAAATAGAGAAAATCGATATAACAAATTTTTCCAAATTGGGTAACAGTATTGAAAAACATAGACCAGATGTAATCATACATCTGGCAGGTCAGACATCTCATACAAAATCATTTGAAGAGCCTTTGCAAGATGTGGACTCTAACACAAAATCCACTCTATTCATTCTGGAAAAAATTAGAAAATTAAATCTAAAGTGTAAATTCATACTGGGCAGCACATTCATAGTTGTGGGAAAACCAAAATCTCTTCCAGTTGATGAGGATACTCCTTGTAACCCTACAACAATCTATGGAACTAACAGGCTCTCAAGTGAATATTACTGTAGGATATATCACAGCGTTTTTGGGTTAGACACGTTAGTATTCCGCATAACCAACTCATTTGGACCACGTGAACAATATCTATCGAATAAAAATGCCATTAATCACCTGATTTACAAGGCCTACAAGGGAGAAGATATCACTATTTTCAATCAAGGCAAATTCTTTCGTGATATGATCTATGTTTCCGATGTTGTTTCTGCAATACTTACCATTATGAACAAAGGAAAATCTGGAAATTTGTACTGGATCTCTTCTGGAAAAAAAGTCTGGTTTTATCAACTTGGTAAATGGTTAACAGAACTTACCGGTACAAAAGTAAAATATGTTCCAACCCCAAAATACACCAAACGTGTCGATGTGGGGAATTTTGTGGTAAACAACTCCAAATTATGTGCGCTTGGATGGAAACCTAAAACGACTGTAAAGTCTGGAATACAAGATAGCCTAAGATATTTTCAACATATGCAACTTTGATGTTTCATACTCTCGATTACTCGCATCGATTAACTAATTTCAACTTGATTTTTATTTAGCAGATAAAATATTGTTCAGCTAGTAGTTATATCGAAAATAATAGAGTCATGAGTAACTATTATTAGTTGTACAAAAATATCATTCACTATTCTTGAATGACAGTATTAAACATCTTTGTTCATTTTTGTATTTGTACAATACTGTCCAATTCAGAATCTAATCATGACTCGTAATAGCTGGAAAAAAATAAGCGATATTTTTGTATCCTTCAGAGGGCTTTCGATTGTAGGCATAAGCGATATATCGAGTAGTACAATTTCCTCAGTTTTTTGGTTGTATATGGCGACCATTCTTGGCGCAAGTCAATATGGTCAGATAAGCTATCTTCTTGCAATTGCAGGAATGTCATCTACTCTAGCATCACTAGGATCACAGAATACCATTGTTGTGTACACAGCAAAAAATATCCCAATACAGTCTTCGCTTTTCTTTTTAATCATTGTTTCTGGCTGCGTTGCATCTGCAATATTGTTCTTTATTTTTGGAAATAATGCAGTTTCAATATATGTAATAGCAGTGATTATCTCGGGTCTTGCAATTTCAGAAATACTGGGCAGAAAACAATACGAGATCTATGCAAAATATCTGATAACCCAAAAAATCCTGATGGTCGGATTGGCCTTATCGTTATATCACTGGATAGGAATTAATGGAGTAATCATTGGGATTGGAATTTCATTTCTGATTTATGTTATCAGAATATACAAGGGTTTCAAAACTACCAAGATTGATTTTTCATTAATCAAATCACATAGAGGATTTATGTCAAATGTTTATGTATCTGATATCTTTTCGGCACTAAATGGTTCTATTGATAGAATAGTCATCACACCTATACTGGGATTTGTCGCACTTGGGAATTATCAGTTAGGAATTCAATTCCTAGCAATTACGTATGTTTTACCCAATATAATATCCAAATACATAATGCCAGATGATGCTAGTGGTATCAGTAACGTAAAGATCAAAAAACTCTCCATCTTGATATCTGTAATTCTCTCTACACTGGGAATCATTTTGTCACCAATGGTAGTTCCTGTTCTATTTCCGCAATATGGTCATGCTGTACAAGTAATACAAATAACAAGTTTAGCTGTTGTACCGCATACTATTTCTGCTATTTATGCATCAAAATTACTTGGGACAGAAAATACACGCATTCTCCTTTTCAGCTCAGTGATAAATTTTGTAGCGTTATTGTCTGCATTGCTTACAATCGGGCAAATATTTGGAATAAATGGAATGGCACTTTCTTATGTTATATCAGTTGTTGCAACCTATGTTTTCTTTTATGTTGCAACTAGAACAAAGAAAATACAGTTGTTCTGAGATGAACGTCTCAAACAAATCGATATGAGTACAATCTGGACTTATTTGAGTATTGTTTCTGATATGCGAATCAATTTAACCAGATTTGCCGTCTCGTCATAATCAAAGCTCACATTGTTATCTATGAAATCTTTCGATTTGTCTCCAGTAATGTGGAATTCAACTATCTTGGCACCAAGTGATACTGCAGTCAATGGAGCAAGAAAATGTGGACAATGATTAGAATAACCATCAAAATCTTTGATATTTCGAAAATCTATGTCCTTAAGATCATATGGGTATTTTGGAACACAGTATAGCCATGATATCTGCTCATTATTGAAATATTTTGTAGTTTTAGGGGATAACTCACTACTAATTATCACCTGTTTTCCCGTGCGCAAAACCTTATTGATTAATTCAGAATCTTTGTTCTCAAAAAGTGGCTTTCCATCATGTACTCTGATCTTGAATCTTTTTACATAATCATTCAAAAAATCAACAGCTTCTGGATACATGGGGGTACAAAACCATTCTATGCCTACAGAAGATGCAATTCTGTCGATTTCATCTATGTTGTTTTGAGATATTGCTGCTTTTGCAAGACGCGCATGTTCTGGGTGATCTTTTACTGCTTCTGCACGATATGCTTGAAATTTGACTGCATCACATCCTGTTTTCTTTGCATTTTCCATCATATTTTTTGCTAATGCGAAATTGCCGTCCCAGTTAACACCTATCTCGGCAACAACAAATACCATTCACATTCTCTTTGTTACGAGATATAAAAATATGAATCGATTGGAATATTGCTCGTAACTGTGTCTAGATATGTAATATGCATTAATCTTCATCAAGATTTCATTACAGCGATATACCTAGTAAATGACGTAAAATCAAAATTCTTCAATAATTGATCTATTCTATCAAATGTCTTTTCAATATTGTGATATGTGATGAATTTATCTTTGAACGACATTGGAATTCTTGGCATATATTCTGGTGTGAGCTCCCACGAATGTATGTAAAATGAAGCTGGGATATTTTTTCTTTCATATTCCTTAATTGATTTCTTGATTGTGTTCATGGGTAGGAGTCTAAGGTAAAATCCTCCCGCCGTAGGGATCTTCTTACCCAGAAATTTACCTATCGATAATGGGAACTCTAAAATTTTGCCGCTTGGGTCATCTTGCAGAAGCTTTTTTGTTATCTTGTATGGTTTTGTTTCCGCTTCAGAAAAACCATACATGCCAGTTTTTACAGGCATGATACTACTATCATATACATATCCGTGGTCTGCAAGTGTGTCTATTACCCAACTGCTTTGATGGTTTAAGGAAAATGTCGGCGCTCTAAATCCTTTTGAGCGATTACCTGTCATCTCTGCAAATTTTTTGAGCTCATCTGGAAATCTTTCCTTAAAGCCAGGAGAATCTAGTCTTGTATGGTGCATTGTATGAAATCCTACCTCATGTCCATTTTCAATTATTTTGTCCATGATCTCTGGCGTGTGCCTTAAGGTCTCACCGACAACAAAGAATGTGGCATAGCTGTCATTGATTCTTAGTAAATCAAGAATTTTGTCTATTCCTTTAGCAACTTTGGGTTCCCTATTCTTACCGTCCAAATATTTTTGGACTAGTTGTGGATGAAACCAATCCTCAAAATCGATTCCTAAAATATTCATGGTATCATCTAGTGTTCAATCTTCTTTACAACTCTTGCTGGATTACCGACAACCACACAATAATCTGGCACGTCCTGAGTTACTACGCTACCAGGAGATACAATGGAGTTCTCACCAATTGTGACTCCTGCCATTACAATTGAACCTGGCGTGATTACAGCTCCTGACTTGATTATTACAGGTTCTACCTTTCTTGGATATGCTCCCTTTTTGAGAAAAAGATTCGCGGTAGGATTTATGTGAGCAAAGATCATTGTATTTGCCCCCAATGTGACATTGTCCCCTATTGTGATAATTTGTGGATAAACTAAATCAATTTGGACATACGGACAAATATGACAATTTTTTCCTATCTTTACTCCTCTCGCTCTTTGTATGTAAACTGCAAAACCAGAATGTACCGATGAATATGCTAGGCAGTGCAATATCCATGAGCGAAGAATCTTGAATTTGATTCTGGTCTTGCCAATACTACCTTTGTATCCATAATATTCCATCAGTTCTTTTTCATTTACTGATAGTGCGTCCTCAATGTCTTTCATCAGATGTACAAAAAGTCTAAAACACAATGCTATAACTTTTGGGTAGAAAAAATTTGATCTAATTAAGGACAATTAGATCATTAGGTCGAAATATTTATTCTGCGAATAGGTTGTACTTTGTTGTGAGCCAGGAACAAAAACTCTCATACTACATAAACAAAGCAAAATCGCTTGATATTGCAAAATATGAAAAAAAAATACGCATAGCTTTGATTGGAAGCTTTACGCTTAATGGAATAGAAGAGACATTGCGAGTCAAATGCTCTGAAATGAATGTCGGTTGTAATTCGTATGTGGCAGGTTACAATCAATACAACCAAGAAATTCTCAACAAGGAAAGCAATCTATACAAGTTTTCTCCCGATGTGACATTTCTAATCCTTGATATCAGGAGCATTCTTGGTAAACTATTCCATACACCATACTTGATCTCTGAAACTGAGAGAAAGAAATTCATAGACAACAAGGTATCGGAGATTTCTAATCTGATCAAATCTTTTACAAACAATTCTAAATCAAAATTGGTCCTCACTAACCTTGCAATACCGACGTATTCACCATATGGGATCTATGAAACAAAAGTAGCATATGGTCTACAGGAAATGGTTAATGACTATAACCAACAAATTTTGGCGATTACTAAAAACGTCGAATCTGTTTATGTTTATGACTTTAATGCCTTTATGACAAAGTTTGGTGAGAAAAATGTATTTGATTTTAAACAGTTTTTCCTTGGGGATGTACAGATCTCGTTTGAATATATTCCGTATCTATCTCATAGTCTTACAGGCTATGTCAAAGCAATTCTCGGACTGAACAAAAAATGTATAGTTTTAGATCTTGACAACACCTTATGGGGAGGAATAGTGGGCGAAGATGGTTTTGAAGGCATAAATCTGGGAGGCGATCCTGTAGGTAAGGCATTCGCAGAATTCCAAAAATTATTGTTGTCTATACACAAACGAGGTATACTTCTTGCAATAAACAGTAAAAACAATTTCGAGGATGCAATACATGTCATACGGGAACACTCTGAGATGGTTCTTAAAGAAGAGCATTTTGCATGTATGAAAATAAACTGGAATGACAAGGTGCAAAACATGAAGGAAATCGCAAATGATCTAAACATAGGCCTTGACAGCATGATCTTCTTCGATGATGATCCTGTAAATTGTGAATACATCAAATCAAGTTTCCCACAAGTTATGACTGTTACGATGCCAAAAGACACATCTCAGTATGTTCCGCTTTTAATGAGTCTCAATGATTTTGATATTTTAAAAATAACTGAGGAGGATCTTGGCAGAGGTAATATGTACCTGCAAGAAAAACAAAGAAAAGATCTAGAACACCAAGCAACAAATCTTGATGACTTTTTACAACAATTAGCGATTAATCTCAAAATAAAAAAAGCAAATGATTTTACAATTCCCAGAATATCGCAACTAACACTAAAAACAAATCAGTTCAACCTAACTACAAAACGCTATCAAGATGAAGACATCAGAAAATTCATAGACTCTGGTAATTGGGTAGGGTGTGCTCAAGTTCAGGACAAATTTGGTGACAGTGGAATAACTGGAGTATTCATAGTCAAAAAAAATCCCACGGAGTGGATTATTGATACATTTTTGCTCAGCTGCAGAATAATGGGCAGAGGCATAGAGAATGGAATTTTATCAGAAATTCTCAAAAAGGCAAAAGAAGCAGGCGTAAAATCAGTCGTAGGCGAATTTATTCCAACAAAAAAGAATGCCCCATGTGCAAATTTTTTCTCAGACTATGGATTCAAAAAGATTGGACAGTATTGGGTTTTTGATATGAATAACCCTATAAAAACTCCTAAACATCTCAGCTGTAGTGTAGAATAATGACCAAAAAATTGTTTGAAATTATTTCTCAGGTTTTGAACGTACCAATGACAGAAATCAATGATGAATCAGGCCCAGAAACAATCGAAGGATGGGACTCATTTAACCTCTATGTGTTATTGGATGAAATTGAAACAACATACAATGTGAAATTTGATCTGGACGAAACGTTAGAAATAAAGAACGTGGGACATTTCAAAAAAATGCTACAAAGGCATGGAGTAACTGATTTCTAAGCAATGAAGCTACATCATGTTGGTATTGTAGTACCAAACATTCGAGATTCTCTCGGTGAACTTGGTAAATATTTCAAATTTGAAAGTATCAGTATACCGACATTGGTGGGCTCTCAAAAAGTAAATGTCTGTTTTCTAAAGGTGGGCCAGCCATATATTGAGCTAATTGAACCAGCATCTGTAGACACACCTGTGACATCATTTTAGAATACGGGCGGAGGATTCCATCATCTATGTTTTGAGGTAAATGATATTCACAAAGCAGTTGATGATATGGAAAAAAAAGGTGCCAGAGTTGTAGTAAAACCAGTCATCGGTTTTGAAAATAGACTCATTGCGTTTGTTTTATTAAACATGAAGAACACAAAATGTAATCTCATTGAATTTGCTGAAGCAATAAAATCATAATCATTGACTGCATATCATCTTAGAAATATTGGAGTCGGAATAGATATTGTAGATGTTTCACGATTCAAAAAAATCCCATATGGTCAAAACAAAAGCTTTTACAAAAAAATCTTCACCGTCTCAGAAATTCAATATTGCGCTAAATTCAGTGAGCCGTACAAACATTTTGCAGCCAAGTTCGCACTCAAAGAGGCTGTAAAAAAATCAATAGCAAGAAATGTAAAAATGTCTGATATTGTGACATCACACACAAAATCAAAACCTATTGTTTTACTTAAAAATAATAAAAATTATCAATTCAAAGTATCACTGAGTCATGAAAAAACTCTTGCAATAGCTATAGTACTCTCAGAAAACCTATCTAGATGATCTTTCTTGTAGTTCTGCTTAATCTGTAAATAAATTTGTTAAAGAGCATGTTGCTTTTTTTGTCTGCAACCTCTTTTGGAACTGCAAGGTCATCGCTAAACTCTACAATTATTTCTCTATCTGATACTTTTCGCTGCTTTTGGATCTCGTGATAACGTTGATTGATTTTTTTCCTATTCTTTATTATGTCGACTGAAGCTCTTATTTTTGCTTTAATCATGCCTTTTCTTAAATAAAAAAAGAACACCGCAATTTCTACAAGCACTAACGATGGGAGCATCTTGTAAAAAGTAGATCTTGAATAATGAGTCAGAATACAATAATACCTGTTTCTCTCTAAAAGATAATACTTGAATTGACTCCATTTGAAACTAAATCCCTCTGGAGGATGATAAATAACAGAATCTGGGACGTAATACGATTTTATTCCACGCATGGCTGCTCTCCAACCTACATCAAGATCATCATGATATGCAAAAAGAAACGAGTCAAACATACCCAGTCCCCTTAATGTCTCAGTTGATGTAAAAAGGCAAGTACCAGATGCATAACCAATTGTTTCTATGTGATCAAACTGCTTATCATCACGATTACCTTTTCCACGTGAATAACCAAATGCAAAAAGCTGTATCATGTTCCCGGTACTCATCAAAATACTGTGATCTGTAGTTGTAAGGAATTTTGGTTGATAAAGGCCGACTCCATGTTCTTCGTATGCCTCAACAAGTTTTGTTAACCAGTTTGGTTCTGCTAAAGTGTCTGGATTCAAAATCACAACAAACTCTCCTTTTGCAATTCTTATCCCAACATTGTTTCCCTCACAATATCCGAGATTTTCTTTGTTTTCAATCAAAACTATGTTTGGGAATTTTTCTTTACAAGTTTGATGACTATGATCTTTTGATGCATTATCTACTACAATCACTTCAAAATTTGGGTACTCTGTTTTTAGTATGGAATCAACACAATCAATTAACAGCTGTCCTGCATTATAATTAAGAATGATTATGCTGACCAGAGGTTTGTTTTTAGTCATGGCTGTGTGATGAATATTGCATATTATTCATTTTATGAGTGCTGAGTTTTACTTCATAATGTTAAATTATCAACAAATCTAGTCATAAACGTGGACGATAATACACGCAGTAGCGTTTACAAAACCAAAGCGCTTGGCAACATTTTGGGATATTTTCTTTATCTCTTCCAGTTCAAGCTCCTCTCGTTTTACAAAGGTCAACAAGTAGTGAACTTGATAAAATCCATTAGAAATGAAGTTGATCTCGCTTTCTATCCATACGAAGCCTACACAGTGTATTCAATCGCAAAATCGCAGAGCAATCTCAAAGGAGACATGGCAGAAGTTGGTGTGTATCAGGGAGGGTCTGCAAAACTCATCTGCGAGGCCAAACAAAAAACCAAGCTTCACCTGTTTGATACGTTTTCTGGATTACCTCCGGTTTCTGACAAAGATACGCATTTTGGGACCAAATTCTGGCATGAAAATGAATTTAACAACACCAGTGAAGAAACTGTGAAAAAGTATCTGTCCAAATATGAGAATGTCTTTTTGTACAAGGGTAGGTTTCCAGAAACATCTACTCCTATCAAAGACGTTCAATTCAGCTTTGTCCATCTTGATGTCGATCTGTATCAAAGCACACGTGACTGCCTAGAGTTTTTTTATCCTAGACTTGTCAATGGAGGAATCATACTTACCCATGACTATCATTCAAATGGTGTACAAACTGCATTCCGAGAATATTTCCAAGACAAGAAAATCCCGATGATTGAGCTTACGGGTTCACAATGTATGGTAGTTAACGCTAAAGAGTAATTCTCGTTCCTTCCCCAAGAAGAAAGACCTTACTGTCATGTTCTTTTGGATCATAGTTTATTGTTGAATTATACGCAATAATGCTATTCTTTATTTTGATGTTGGACTCTATGTTACAATCTCCCATTACAATTGAGTTGCTTATTTGGCATTTTGCTAGTTTGGAATTGTTGCCTATGCTTGTGTTTGGACCTACTATAGTATCGGACTCTATTGTGCAATTATCTCCTATTATCACCGGACCGATAATTTTGGCGCCACTTTTTATGACTGTGCCCTCTCCAACCATAACTTTTCCCTCAACGGAAACATTGCTCTCCTTTCGTGCGTGAAAATATGGAGTCATCTTCTCTAAAATGGCACCATTAGCATTAATGATGTCATCTGGAGTGCCTGTATCTTTCCAATAATCTGTTATCATGTTGTAAATGATCTTATTTTTTTCTTCAAGCAACATATGTAGAGCATCTGTTATCTCTAACTCGTTTCTCCAAGATGGTTTTAACCTGTCTATGATGTCAAAAATTTTTGGCGTGAGCAGATAGATTCCAGTTACTGCTAAATTACTCGGAGGATTCTTTGGCTTTTCCATAATCCTCAATATTTGACCGTTTTTTACTTCTGCAATCCCAAATCTACTTGGATTGTCTACTTCGCATAACAAAATTGATGCAGCAGCATCTGAATCTGTAAAGTTTCTGACATAGTCAATAATTGGTCTTTGAATTATGTTATCTCCCAAAAACACCAAAAATTTGTCATTTCCTACAAACTCTTTGCATAGTCTTATTGCGTGTGCTATTCCACGTGGATAATCTTGTTCAATGTATGAAATCTTGACGTCAAACTTTTCACCATTTCCATAGTGTTCTTTTACTTTATTCGATCCGGCACCTCCTATTATGATGACGATTTCTTTTACTCCAGACTCTCTCATTGATTCAATACAGTATTGTGACATGGGTTTGTTTGCTATTGGCAATAATTGTTTTGGGCCTGTATGTGTTAGAGGCCTCAATCTAGTTCCATGGCCACCGTGAAGCAAAATCCCCTTCATCAAAATCACATTATTTACTTCATTATTTAGAGTTCTTTACGCCTACTAGCATCTGCCTGTTTGAGATCTTTTTCCACCAGTCTTTATTGTGCAGATACCACTCTACTGTGATGTCTAGTCCCTGCTCAAAGGTGTATTTTGGCTTCCATCCTAACTCTCGCTGAATCTTTGATGAGTTCAAGCTATATCTGAAATCGTGGCCTGGCCTGTCTGATACATATTTGATTAATTTCGTTGATTTACCAAGAGCTTTTAGAATTCTCCTTACAATGTAGTTGTTGCTAAGCTCATTATGTCCTGCAATGTTATATGATTCTCCAGATTTTCCTTTTTGAAACACGGTCATTATTGCATCACAATGATCGTCTACAAATATCCAATCTCTGATATTTTTCCCAGTGCCGAAAATCGGAATGTTCTGGTCTTTTGTTGCTAAAATTATTGTTTTTGGGATCAGTTTTTCAGGAAATTGTCGTGGGCCAAAGTTGTTAGTGCATCTTGTTATCATCACATCTGTGTTGTAAGTAGACCAGTATGACTTTGCCAAAAGTTCTGCGGCTGCCTTTGTGGATGAATATGGACTGGATGGATTAAACACATAGTTCTCATCTGCACTACCTTTCTTGACGCTACCAAAAACCTCATCAGTTGAAATATGAACAAGCTTTGTCTTGTATTTACGCACTGATTCTAATACTGAATGTACACCAATAACATTTGAATCCAAAAATGCTCTTGGATTTGTGATACTTCTGTCTACGTGTGATTCTGCAGCAAAATTAAACACAACGTCTGCTTTGGAAACAAGTTTGTCCATAAGCTTCTGATTGCAAATATTTCCTTTGATGTTTTGGTATTTTTTTTTGTTTTTTAATTGATCAAGATTTGCCTTGCTAGAACCAACAAATTCCGCATCAACGTTAGTAATTGTAAATTCTGGGTGTCTTTTTGCAAGGTACAGGATAAAATTGCTACCAATAAATCCAAGACCTCCTGTTACTAGTATTTTCATGAACTAAACCTACCTGTAAATCTCAATTGCAATTATGTATTGACACAATTATTGTCTGTATTTAACATTGTTTGATAATTTAATAAAATCATTGAAATAAAGTATCAAATTAATTGTGAATTAGTACCAATCTAAATGACAACAGAAATCAAATCAATTAAACTTGAAACACATCCGACCAAATCCATTGTAGATCAACACGTAAATGGCTCTCTAACTGTGATCTGGAGAGATTGGGATGATACACTTCAGACCGATCCCAAAATGGTCTATATTTCATACGTGGATCTTGGAGAAACAAAAGGACCTCATCTTCACACAAAAAGAGACAGCTATTTTGTTTGCATTGATGGAAAGGTTGTTTTCATAATAAAAGACACAGATGGAATCTATCATGAAATTATCTCAAGCTCAGATGAGCCGGTACTGGTAAAAGTTCCAAAAGGTTATCCATCTGCGCACATTAACATCTCAAACAAAAGATCTGCAGTGTTGGCCTTGGCTAGCATATCTTGGAAGCCAAACGACAACGAAATGCAAAATGTAACGTTTGATAATTATGACTGGAACAAATGGGCAAAAAATACACCGTGATTGTTAAAATAATCTTAAGCAATATTTAAAAAATGTCATAAATGAATATGGCCATAATGGCCCCACTCAAAATCTATCTTGGTGATCTCACTCATGATACCATAATAGTCTCAACAGAGGCATTTCCACTAAATGTGGGCTATATTGCCGCATATTGCAAAAAACGATTTGGCGATTCTGTCGACATTACTATTTTCAAGTATATCAAAGACCTGGAAAATGCCATAATGAATTCTCCTCCAGATATACTGGGCCTTAGCAATTATTGTTGGAATCACCGTATAGGACTGGAAATGTTTCGAGTCTTGGCAAAATGTAATCCGAATGCATTACGCGTATGGGGAGGACCTAATTTTCCCCTTGATTTACCATCACAAGAAGAATTTTTGCGAAATTATCCAGAAGTGGATGCATATGTTCCAGTGGAAGGGGAAACTGGATTCTCGAATCTAGTTGAAATCGTACTCAATGCAAAATCCAAAGAAGAAATAAGATCCTCTGTTCTATCAAAAACCGTTCCTGCATGTATTACCAGACAACATGATGGAAGGTTGTTGTACGGTGATTATAACAGAATAAGAAACTTGGACGAAATTCCCTCCCCCTACACAATGGGGCTAATGGACAAATTCTTTGATGGAAAGCTGACACCAATGTTGCAAACCAATAGAGGATGCCCGTTTTCATGTACTTTTTGTGTTGATGGAACAGATCTAGTAAAACAAGTGAACCAATTCAGCATAGAGCGGGTAAGAACTGACATCAACTACATTGCAACTCATGTTCCAGAAAATATCCATAGCATGCACATTAGTGATCTGAATTTTGGAATGATGCCGCGTGACATTGATGTATGTCAAACAATATCTGAAATGAAGCACAAATATGGATACCCACTTAATGTTCTTGCTACCACTGGTAAAAACTCCAAAGAAAAGATAATCAAAGCAGTCAAACTCTTAGATGGAGCATTACGATTTACAATGTCTGTACAATCTATGGATCAGAAAGTTCTGCGAAATATCCGCCGTGATAACATAAGTGTTGATCATATGCTTGCATTGGGTCCAACAATTAAAGAAGCCAAACTCAGCACTGCATCTGAAGTCATCTTGGCATTACCGGGTGAGACATACGCTAGCCACATACAAACACTAAAAGATCTAGTGCAGGCCAGACTAGATTCTATTCAGATTTACACGTGTATGATCTTGCCTGGCTCGGAGCTATACACTCCAACAGAGCGCAAAAAGTGGGGCCTTAAGACAAAATTCAGAGTTCTTCCACGAGACTTTACTGAGCTAAACGGCAGAAAAGTAGTCGAAATTGAAGAATGCGTGGTAAGTTCTGATACTCTGACATTTGATGAATATGTAGAACTTAGAATGATTGCATTTTCAATTGGTATGACAAGCAATGGCGGAATTTATGGAGCGCTTTTGAAGTTTCTCAGAGAAAAAGGAATAGACGTCTTTGAATTATTCCTTCAAACCATAAAGCGCCTAAACACTTCGCATCCAAACATCAGATATGTCTTTGATTTGTACAAAAAGGCAACAATTGGCGAGCTGTGGAACACTCCAGAAGATCTTGAAAAGCACTATCAAGATGAAAAAGAGTATCAAAAATTACTAAATCAAGAGGTTGGAATGAACGTAATGCAATTCCATAATGCACTTGTTACTGCAGAATACATGAATGAGTGGACTGAATATATGCTTGATTTGTCTTCTTTGCTCATGCAAGACAAACTAAATTCTGATGCGCAAATTGCCCACCAATTCACAGCTATAACTAATTACATTCGAGGTACGTGTTCAAATGTCCTAAAAAGAGATAGAATGTTTGTCAATCCGGAATTTGAGTTTGATTATGATGTACAAAGCTGGTTAAATGACCCACAAGAAATTCCAATTGAACACTTCAAGCTTTCAACTCCGACTAAAGTTGCATTCAAACTAACAGAAAAACAATTCAAACTAGTAGAAGATGAGCTGGATGTACATGGAGATAACTCTACTGGGCGTGGCCAAGTGATCAAACGTGTTCCAATTAACATGTTATTACGTACTCCAGTCATTGTAAACTAGTCATATAATCTTATAAAACATAACATTGTAGTTTGATACAAAAGTATGCGATATTGTTCTAATTCTGTTCATAATGTTATTAATGTGATTGATTAAAAGCAAACCAAGTGTTATCCTATAATGACTGATACAGTTTTGATTGTAGAAGAAATCGACGATGTAAACAAGATACAAAATATAATATCTCGAAGTGATCCCAAAATATTCTCACTAAATTATGTTACACATGTTAGTCTAGAAAAGCATAAAATTTCTCATAGTGTGGGAGAATTGTATCTTTCAGACGCAGATTATGACATTATTGATCGTTTCATTATAGATACAACACTAAACTGGTACAAAAATGAATTACTGGAAAAAGCCATAATCTTTGATGGCATAAACCTGGCCTCCTCTTTAGAAATGGAGTTTATACAATACTTTTCAAAGATCTATCTGAGCATACTGACAATAAAACGAATTATTGAAACAGAAAAACCCAAGCATGTATTTTGTCTGACTCACATTAATGATTTCATCAAAAGATACTGTCAGGAGAAAAGAATTCAGGTAACTGACATTGAAAAGAAAATCAATCAGTCGCTAATACTTGATAAGATAAATATAAAGGTCGACTTGCTATCAATTCCAATTTCTATTCATATATCAAGACAAACATTCCTAAAAATAAAAAAAATTGAAGAAACTTTGATAAATCGTATTTTCAGATTCAATCCACATCTGAATCCACAAAAAGACTCTATTCTCTTGTTGGACTTTAACCCGACTATGTATGGTGACCTGATAAAAGAATTGTCACTGAGTAAGAGTCAAATCGTCTTACTTAACCAGCGTAGACCGGCTGTCTGGAACTGGAAAAGTCTCCAGCAAATTAGAGCCACAAAATGTAAGATAATTCATCTCCACAACTTTGAGCAAAAAATCCAAAAAACTCTGGAAAAAGAACTAAAAACCTTTGATAAAAAAATGAACGAAGTTTGGAGTTCTGACAAAATCCTTGAGCATGTATTTTCAGTTGATGGAATATCATTTTGGCATTCCATTAAACATTCATTTATGGAAATATGTACGTCTAGATTCAAGGAATCAATCCGACGCATTCTTCTTTCTAATGAACTATTCAAAACATTACGTGTTTCGGTAATCTTGGAATGGGCAGAAACTGCTCAGGAAGAAAAAGATATTCTGCAAGTAGCTAAAAAATTTGGAATCAAATCGGTGCTTTTACAACACGCGATGTATCCTACCACGAAAATTCTGGAACCGTTTGGTAGATTCCTCTCATATTTTTCATATCCAACTATAAGTGACAAGCAAGCAATATGGGGAAATATCATGAAACAATATGCAATAGAACATGGATACAAACAAGATGCTCTACTGGTAACCGGAAGTCCTAGACATGATCATTTCTTTAATTCCAAAGTTGATCCTGCTAATGAAGCAACCGTAATCCTTGCAACATCTGGTGCTACTGGAATTACTGCAAAATATTCAACAACCCTGGCGCGTCTTAATTATGATAAATTTACAAGAGAGACAATTCGGGCTATTAAAAAAATAACTAACAAAAAAATCATAGTAAAGATAGCTCCACATCAAGAGCATGTGGGTATTGCAAACGTAATTGATATGATAAAAGAAATTGATCCAAACATAACCATTATCATAAATGCTAATATCACTGAACTGATATCGTCATGTGATGCTTTGATCACGTTTAACAATTCCACAATTGCATTGGAATCACTGATATTGGGAAAACCTACTGCATCTATACAAACTGAAGAATGGTTAAGCCAGGAAGAAATTGTCAAATCAGGCGCAATTTTATCAATAAACGATATTACAAAAATTGAGGACGGTTTATCGAAGCTGATCACCGATCAAAAATTCAGACAAAAATTACAAGATGATGCTAAAACCTTTGTACAACAATATTTAGCAAATGGTGGAAACGCATCAAAAACCCTAAGAGAAAAACTTGAGAATCTCTAAAATTATTTCTGATGTATGACCTTTCCATTTTGGTAAGGCCTAATTATCCACATTTTTGGTGTCTCGTGACTTATTTTCTTTTCCTTATCAGTTATCAAGACCTCTTCTAGCTTTTCGCCCTGTCGTAATCCAATTGTTTTGTGCTTGCGTGACATTTTATTTGCTAATTCTCTGATCTCATATGATCTCATTTTTGGGACAAATACCTCACCACGTTCTACATGTGGCAAACAACCGAGAATGAATTCCATGGCCTCATCTATGTGGAAAAAGTATCTTTCCATCTCTGGATGTGTTATGGATAAAGGCTTGTTCATTTTATGTTCCTCACTCCATATCTCAAAGACATTACCGCGACTCTCAATAACATTACCTAGTCTTATAGATGCAAACTTAGTTATGTCATTGAGGTGTTCTCCAGCCCAACTTGTTAACAGCTCGCTCATTTGTTTAGTTGTTCCGTATAGTGTGGATGGTTGGACAGCCTTATCTGTACTGATATTGATGAATTTTTGAGGTTTGTTCATAATGGACATTTTGATAAGATTAATAGTTCCATTGATGTTAATGTCTACAGTCTCAATTGGATTAAACTCTGAAATCTCAATATTCTTGATTGCTGCAGTGTGAAAGATGATGTCTGCATCATTTCCGGCCATCTCAATTCGATCCTTATCTAAAATACTTCCTAACAGCAGTCTTAGTCTTGTGTCGTTGATACGTCGTTTTAATCTGAACAAGGCATGTTCATCAATATCAAGTACTCTTACCGTTCGTACTGGATATTCTAGAATCTTCTTTGTCAGAGCAGAGCCAACACTGCCAGCACCGCCGGTAATTAGAACGGTTTTATTTTTTAACTCATTTGTAAGTATTTGTTTAAGATTTGTTCTTTGCTTAATATGAGAAACCAATCTGAAGTATACCTTTTTTCATTATCTAATAATGTTTCCCACAAATGCAAAAAATCTTAATTAGTAAGCTTCAAGTGATCAAAACGTTCTGTGATTACAATGGTACAAAAATCAATTAAATCAGTTCCATCAATATTCAAAGGTTTGAGGATAATAGATCCGGCTCATAAAGTAGTTTATTGTAAAAAATGTGTATTATCCAATCAAAGGCCACGAACAATGTTTAATGAAGATGGAATATGTGCACCATGCTTGTATTCTGAATTCAAAAAAACAATGATTGATTGGGATAAACGTGAAAAGGAACTTGAAGCATTATGTGATAAACACAGAAGCAAGGATGGATCTTGGGATGTAGTCGTACCCGGAAGTGGTGGAAAAGATAGTGCGTATGTGTCGTATGTTTTGAAGAAAAAATACGGAATGCACCCTCTTACAGTAACTTGGGCCTCTTCATTATACACCGATATTGGAAGAAAAAATCTGGAAGATTTTATCAGTTCTGGATTTGATAATGTATTGGGATCGCCAGATGGAGAAATACATAGAAAGCTATCTAAAATAACCTTTAAAGAATTTGGTGATAACTTTTTGCCGTTTGCATATGGTCAAATCAATTTCCCGTTACAAATTGCTGTCAGATACAAAATACCGTTAGTCTTTTTTGGAGAAGATGGTGATGTAGAATATGGAGGAAGTTTTGAACGATACAACAAACCTGATCTTGACTTGGAATATACAATTAGAACCAAATTTACTTCATTATCTCCAGAACATTGGAAATCATTTGGAATTAAAATGGAAGATCTACGAAGATACAGCTCTCCATCACTTAAGGATATCAAGTCAGTTGGCGTTGAAGCTCATTACTTCAGTTATTATGATAACTGGAACCCTGAACAACACTATGAAGTAGCAAAAGAACATACTGGATTCACACCAAATCCTGAGGGAAGAACAGAAGGAACCTATACAGACTTTGCAAGTCTTGATGACAAAACCGATGGCTTTCATTACTATATGGCTTTCATAAAATTCGGTATTGGCAGATCTACTGCTGATGCCTCACATCAAATTCGAGATGGAATAATTACTCGTGAAGAAGGAGTTGATTTGGTCCATAAATACGATGGCGAATTCCCATCGAGATATCTAAAAGAATTCTTGGAGTATATGGAAATGGATCTTAACATCCTAAACAAAACAATAGACAAGTTTCGCAGGCCATTAATCTGGAAAAAAGTAAGTGGACAGTGGAAGCTAAGACAACAGGTTGAAAAACTAGGATAATAATCTGTCTGAATTAATTGAGATTTGATACAATGAATAAACAAGAAAATCCTGATCAATGGAAGCTTCCTTTATACAAAATCTATTCAGATGATGAAGATCTAAATCTCATAACAAAAATTATCAAAAGAGGAACAAAATGGGCAATTGGCCCAGAGATTGAAGAATTTGAAAATGAAATCAAAAATTATGTTGGAAATGATTACTGTGTTACATTAAACTCTGGAACATCTGCATTACACGCATTATTTCTTGCATATGGGGTTGGAAAAGATGATGAAGTAATCATACCATCATTTTCTTTTATCTCTACTGCAAATTCGGTATTATTCGTAGAAGGAAAACCAAAATTTACTGATATTGAGGAGACCACTTTTGGCCTAGATCCAACCATGGTCTCAAAAAATATCTCATCTAAAACAAAAGCGATAGTGCCAATGGATTATGGTGGCCTTTCATGCAATATTTTTGAAATTAAAAAAATAGCTAAGGAGAATAATGTAATTCTGATAGAAGATGCCGCAGAAGCTTTAGGTTCGTCTGTAAAAGGAAAAAAAACCGGCTCTGTAGCAGATTCTAGCATCTTTAGCTTTTGTGGAAACAAAGTACTGACTACCGGAGAAGGCGGAGCAGTAGTTACAAACTCTAAAAATATCTATGAAAAACTAAAACTCATCCGCTCTCATGGTAGGATTGACAAGACTAACTATTTTGACAATCCTGATGATCCAGTCTATGAAATGCTAGGATTTAACTGGAGAATGTCGACTATTACTGCAACATTAGGTCTATCACAGATTCATAAATTGGATAAACTAATTCGAATGCGTCAAGAAAATGCAAAATACATTTCATCAAAGATCTCGAAATTCCATCAGATCAAGACCCCAGTTGCTCCTGATGGATATGAACACATTTATCAGATGTAAACAATACGATTAGACAATCAAAAAATACGTGAGGATTTACATGATTACTTGACGGCAAAAAAAATATTCTCTAAAGTATACTTTTCTCCAATTCATCTCACATCATTTTATCAAAATAAATTCGAGATTGACAGAAACTCTCTACCTATAACTAACAAAATATCTGAGCAAGTGCTTACACTTCCGATGTATCCGAATATGACTTCCGAAGAAAAAGATTATTTGGTTGACTCAATTTCGGAATTTTTTGAAAAATAAACTCTTATTGCTTTATTCTAACATCTTTATTTGCAACCATAATCCATCAATTACATGCAAGTTTTAGCAATCATACCTGCACGAGGTGGTTCAAAAGGAATTCATCACAAAAATATACAAAATCTCAATGGAAAACCTATGATATCTTATACTATATCTGCTGCTAAAAAATCAAAATACATAGGGAAAATCATAGTTACCACAGATGACAAAAAAATTGCAAACGTCTCAATTCTCGAAGGCGCAGAAGTTCCATTCCTGAGGCCAAAGAAAATATCAAAAGACAATTCTACTACGCTTCAAGCCATAAAACACACACTTAATTTTTTTAGAATGAATAAATCTTATGACCCAGATATTATTGTAATTTTGCAACCTACATCTCCTTTACGAACTACTAAACTGATTGACGACACAATAAATGCACTGATAAAATCCAAATCTTCATGTGCATTAACTGTTTCAAAAATTAAAAAACATCCGTTTAGTGCATTCTGGCTTAACGCGGGACTCCTCAAACCTTTCACTAACAATTTTATAAATTATGATAGACGACAAAAACAACCTGATCTATACTATCCTACTGGGGATGTCTATGCTTTATGGCGCAGCACAATTGAAAAATATGACTCAATTTATGGACCAAAGATTAAACCTGTTCTAACTAATGCCATAAGTGTTGACATTGATGATCCATTTGATCTTTTTGTGACTGAAATGATACTAAAACATTGGAATAAATACAAAAAAAGATTCTAATCAGAAACTATTGTGTAGTTATGCACACAATTCTTGCACACATTATTCTTATAATACTCACCAGTTTTTTGAATGGCTCGTAATTCTTTCATCTCTTTACTATTCCATATCTCTCTTAGGGAATTTTTTTTCCAATTTCCTATCACCAGATCGACAGCATAAAAGCTGCAACATGGAAGTGTATCGCCATTACTTCTCAGTGTAAGTCTCTTAAAGGGTTCAGAACAATGAAACTTTTCCGGAATTGGTGATTTTTTTAAAATTATGCTTTCTCCTCTCTCCTCATCTTCAAACCTACCCTCACCAAATGGGTTTTGCAAATGTTGAATTCCTATGCTATCCACCTTATCTTTCCAATAATTGAGGAATGAATCATATTCGTGATAGTTGATCTTACTAGCTACAAATGTCAATCTTATTTTTGGTAGTTTTTTGTTCATCTGCTTTCGCAGTTCAAGAAAATCATGTATGTTCTTGACTGTGACATTGAGATTTCCTCCGACTCTTATCTTATCATAGGTATCAGTTGTTATTGCATCTAATGAAACGTTGATCTTTGTTAGTCCGGAGTCTATGAGTTTTTTTGACATGGCTTTATTCATGAGCGTGCCATTAGTTGTGATCAAAACATCAACTATTCCGGCATCAACTGCGTATTTTATGAATTGGTCAATATCTTGTCGGATTAATGGCTCATTGATATAACAAAGTCTTACAGATTTTGTTCCAAGAGAAACTGCCTCGTCTATGATTTTTTTATAATCTTCAAACTTGAACCAGTCCTCCTTTTTCTCAACAGTATTTTCTACTGCCCATGTGCACATGGGGCATCTCAAATTACATGAATAGTTAAGCTCAAGCTCAAGATGTGGTGGATATTCGGACTCTTTTTCTAACTTGCAATATTGTTCCCAGTTGTTTCTATACTCTGTCCACTTTTCAAATCCCTTTTCTTCAATAAAATCTTGTTCATAATCTGGATTAAAGTAGAGATTTTCTGAAAGTCCGCCGTCAAAACTTTTCTTAATTGTTTCCACGATAATTTTATAGTCATTCAGTTATTTAATGATGCGATTAAAATGTATTTGATTATTGAATTATCAGTCAATATTGACTTTACAATGCTTAACAACAATGTTGTGAATAATTCAATCCAAAACCTTATTGTCAGACAAATTGATTAATGATCGTGAAGAGAAAAATAGTAGTCACTACTGGATCAAGGGCAGATTATGGGATTCTCAGACAGGTACTCAAAGAAATTCGATCTAGCAAAAAGTTAGATCTATACCTAATTGTAACTGGCATGCACCTGTCAAAAAAACATGGGTCTACAATTAATGAAATCAAAAATGATGGTTTTAAGATACAGGCTTCATTCAAAATGTTGCCCAAAGATGATTCCATGTATTCTATGGCAAATGCCTTGGGTAGTGGAATAATCTCATTTACGACCGTTTTTAGAAAAATCAAACCTGACATCAATGTAGTTTTTGGTGATAGAGATGAGATGCTTGCATCTGCACTTGCTGCATATCACATGAATATACCAAATGCGCACATTCATGGTGGAGATAAAACTCAGGGAGGAATAGATGAATACAACAGACACGCCCTTACAAAAATCTCAAATATTCATTTTGCAGCTACAAAAAAAAGTAAAGATCGTATCATAAAGATGGGCGAAGATCCAAAATATGTTTTTCTTACAGGTTCGCCAAGTATTGATGAAATACTAGCAAATAAAGTCACGGATAAAAACATTCTTCAACAAAAATTTACTCTGAATCTTGATGGATCTGAAATTCTTTTACTATATCATCCCGTGACAACACAATCTGAGCAGAGCGGCAAACAAATTCTCAACATTTTAAATACAATAACAAAGATGAAAAAACCAATAATCGCTATATCGCCAAACTCTGATGCTGGAAGCGAGATGATATTCAAATACCTAAAACTCTATTCTACAAAATACAACTTTCTCCAAATTCATCCGTCTGTTCCACGAAGTGATTTCCTTGGATTGCTCAAACATTGTGCCGTTTTGATTGGAAATTCAAGTAGCGGAATAATAGAGGCCAGCTGTTTTGATATACCAGTAGTAAACATTGGAATACGACAAAAAGATAGAGAAAAAGGCCATAACGTGATAGAAGTCACCGACGCTTCTCCTAGTAATATACGCAAAGCAATACTATCAGCTTTAAGAGCGAAAAACAAGTCAACGAAAGATCTTATCTATGGGAATGGTACTGCTTCTAAAAAAATTGTCAAACATCTTGAGAGAATTAAACTTGATACAAAATTAATACAAAAACAGATCTATTACTAGGCATGAACAAAAAAGAAAACACATGGAAAAAACCTGTAATCAAACATTCTAAATTAACAAAATACAACTACATAGTTCAATATCCAGAAAACCTCAAACTTGGGAAAAATTTTGATATTGGTACGTTTACATATATCAATTGTAGATATGGCGTAGAAATAGGTGATAATGTCCAAATGGGTTCTCATTGTTCGATTTATTCACATTCTACAATTGATGACAAAATTGGTCCAGTAGTTCTAAACAAAGGATGTAGAATTGGTACCCATAGTACAATAATGCCTAATATCACAATAGGAGAAAATGCAGTTGTCGCTGCATATTCATTTGTAACTAAAGATATTCCTAAGAACGAACTCTGGTCTGGGATACCTGCAAAATTCAAACGTAAACTGTAGATTATATCATGAAATCGAAAATACTATTTTGGTTAGATTCTGCAATAACACCTTTTGCAATAGCAAAAGGTATCTCTGATAACTATGATGCACAACTATATGCCATAATCGACATAACTGACAAACCAAAAAAGTTCTTCCAAAACCAAAAAATTGTGGATTTTTCTAAAATATGGTTTTATCATGATCATATAAATCCGAGACTAATACCTGATCTGAATTATCTAACATCATTAGAAGAAAAAAATAACTTAAATTTGTGGGAATTAGCGTATAATGAAAGACTGTTTTATAATTTCAATAAATATCGAAAATTCACAGAA
>OMIR01000042.1 GCA_900299125.1 Nitrosopumilales archaeon
TTAGAGATGTCTTTACCGCAATATTCTTTGTGACAATTGGAGCCTTGATGAATGTAAACATAATCTCTCAATATTGGCTTCCAATTGTGATAATTACCATAGTCACTATTGTGGGAAAAACAGTATCTGTGTATTTGGGCGTAAGATTATTCCAACTAGGGCCAACTAATGCACTAGGACTAGGTTTATCGATGGCTCAATTGGGGGAATTTTCATTTATTGTGTTGATGGTAGGACAAGACTTGGGAGTTACTAGCTCATTTCTATTTCCAATAGTAGGGATGGTTGTAGTATTGACTACAATTTTTGCTCCATTTCTTATCAAAAAGGGCACACGCATGCTAGTGGCCTATTAAAAATTTAGCATAAGCTAAGATTTTTGTTATAAGCTAAAATAATCTAGAATACAAATCATACTGTGTCTGAAATATCTTCACACCAACGAATATTGTATTTTTTGAGATTCATGGGACTGGGATTGGTGGTGGGAGTTGCATATGTAGATCCTGGAAATTGGGGTACTGATATTGCAGCTGGTTCAAAGTTTGGCTATTCATTGTTGTGGGTTGTTATAATGAGCAATCTCATTGGAATCTTTATGCAGTATTTGTCATCAAAACTTGGAATTGCAACTGGCATGAGTTTATCTGAGAATTGTAGTAAACACTTGACAAAATCTAAGTCATTGGGTCTTTGGATTTCTGCAGAAATTGCAGTGATTGCTACTGATCTAGCTGAAGTAGTTGGCGCTGCAATTGCACTGTATTTGTTATTTAAAATTCCTTTAATCTATGGAGCAGTTCTGACTGGTCTTGACACCTTGCTGATCTTAGGACTGGAGAGATTTGGAATGCGAAAAGTAGAGGCGGTTATAATTGGAATGATGGTGCTAATTGGGAGTGCTTATCTAATTGAGATATATTTTGCTCAACCTGATTGGAACCAAATAGCATATCATGCGGTAATACCACAACTAGAACAGGGCGGACTGATAATAGCAGTTGGAATTTTGGGTGCAACAGTAATGCCACATGCGATATTTCTTCATTCTGCAATGACTAAAACTAGAAAATCAATGTTTGACATTCTTAAAACCCCCAAGAGAATCATCAGGTTTTCTCTTCTTGATACAACATTTGCTCTTGTATTTGCCGGACTCATAAATAGCGCGATCCTTATCATGTCTGCAGCTACATTTTACCAAAAAAATCTACCAATAGAATCAATCGAAGTTGCATATCAAACACTAGTACCGTTATTGGGAGGTATGTCCGCTACTATTTTTGGAATAGCACTATTAGCTTCAGGAATAGCATCATCAGTTGTTGCAACACTGTCAGGTCAAGTTATCTTTGAAGGATTTACTAAATTTAAGACAAGTCTTTGGAAGCGAAGAATCGTAATTCGTTCGATAACAATCATACCTGCAATTATTGCAATATTTTATGGGGCAAATACTTTGGATCTTTTAGTTGCAAGCCAGGTAATTCTTAGCTTACAGCTACCATTCACGATAATTCCTCTTGTTTATTTTACTAGTAAGGAAAAATTTGTGGGTAAAGAATTCACTAATAGAATTTTTACTAGAGTAATTGCGATCTTATGTGTTGTTATAATCATCGCACTTAATTTACTCCTATTGATCTTGGAATTTGGAAAATTCTAAACGTTCAATTAATTATTCTCTAGAAAAAATACTCACTCTCAAATAAATAGAAAATTAAAATATTATTCAAGAATCTAAATTGATTTAGAAATACTAAGCTTTAGCGACTTTCATCAAGTCACGCATATGAACTTCCATTCCAAATCGCTGTTCGTTTTTTTTCATATATCGGAAAATGGAAATGAGATCTCCAATACTTCTCAAGGCTGAAAATTTACCATGCATTTTTGCACGTACAAAATTCAAAACCTTACCATAAATTCCAAAATACTCTAAAACCTCTTGCCTATATTTTGGTAAATTATTGATATTTCTCACGAAGATATCAGCACAGATCATACTTGGAATTATTCCCTCTCCTAATAATGGATATACTGTACCTATTGATTCGCCTACTCCGACTACTTTACCGTGATAGAAAGGCTCGCATAAATTAGGTGTGGCAAGTCTGATTGGACGTCCTACTGTTTTAGTGATCTTGCCACCATATTTTTTGAAAAATTTGTCAGTTTCTTCAACGTGATTTTTCTTATAATCGCCAGCACCTATGTGAGCTGTATTGTCGTTTAATGGAAAATACCAGAAATAACCCGTCATCTTTGAAAATGGTTTTACAAAGAAATCATCAATGGGAATCTTACCATCGTACTGGATTTTGTATTGATATGTTGGAAGGAAAAAATCTTTTTCAATTTTAGGTAAATAACTACGATAAAATCCAGTACAATCTACAATCATATCAAATTCCTTTTCTAGTTCCTCTAGCTTGGGTGCAACTCCATAGTGTATTTTCACACCCTCTGCCATTTTCTTGATTAGTCCGATTTTATCGAAAGTAACCAATCCTTTTAGCTTTATGTCAAATCGTTCATTATTGTTCATATCAATATGCATATCTTTGCCGTGATGAATAATGAAATCATCAAAGTTTATTTCTGACTTTTTACATAATTCTCGCATTTCATTAGCCGAAGTACCCCATGCACAAATTGAATCATGATTTTCTTCTTTCATGCGTTCATATCCAATTACCTCATGTTCATTTTTGAGTCTGGATAACAAATAACCGCCGGCCACTCCTATTCCTACCACAGCAATTTTCATTTAGATGAAATTTTTCTTAGTGTAATAAATAGAATGTGAGGTTTTCATAGTGATTAGCACCATTCTTTTTATGCTCTCGAGTTTTTTCTGGTTAAATTTGCAAAATTCTCAGAACTACAAAAATAGAATAAAAATTCGAATATGCTTGATTTTATGCAAAAAGGCCCCCTGTTATTCTATGTATAATGCGGGCTTGAATGGACGTGCCATCTTCGCTTTATTTTTAGGATCATATTTTGAAGAATTTGATTCCTCATAAACGAATATGTCAGCTGAAAACTCTTTTTTAGCTAGAACTGATAACTCGCTAGATAATACGAGAGTTTCATTAATTAGTTCTCTCTCTGCTCTTATCTTTCTCATTTCTTCTGGTTCAGCTAATATAGAATTGACTGATTTTTTAACAAAATCTGGATCTTTTTTGATGTTCTCGGTTTCAGGATCTAAAATTAATTCCTTAATTAGTGTACCAATGTTCGTTTGACCATTAACAACACTGGAAGCAATTTTTCTAAATGCCTTGACCTTCCAAGTGTCAGCAGTGTACAAGACAATTTTTTGTGGAGTGATCTTTGTTACCTTGAGAACGTTTTTGATATCTTCGATCGTTGATTGTAACAATTCCTCTGATTGAGCAATTGCAGAATCCATTTGGTGAACAGGTGTTGGCCAAGTAGATCTAGATACAAAACCTGAATTGCCTAATCTCTCCCACATTTCTTCCGATATGTGCGGCGCAAATGGTGATAACATTGCCACTCGCGAAGATAATAGTGTGTGTAATATCCCAGAAACATCCCTTCTACCTTTTGCTTCAATTCGTTTGAGATACCATTGTAAATCAGTCTCAAATGAGAACAAGATGTGATGCAAAGCTTCACGTAATCTCATTTTCTCAATAGCTGCAGTTGTTTGAACAATTAAATGATCAAGCTTGCCCAAAATCCAATGATCTTCACTCTGAAGATTTTCTGGCATTACTGGTTTATGTTTGGAACATTCTTCATACATTACTTCCAATTTACTTTTAATAGTGTTCATCGAGTCTAGATTAAAATCTGCATCTTGAAGAAGCTCAGCAGATATTATGATTGATAACCTAATAGGATCTGCTCCGAATTCTCTGATTGCTTTTCTTAAAGGAATAATATTTCCCATGGATTTGGACATTTTTTTTCCATCCATCAGAACTGAACCATTGACAACTATTTGTTTAGGCCAAAGTTCTTGTGGAAATATCGCTACGTGATTTAGTACGAAAAATGTCAAGTGATTGGGAACTAAATCTCGTCCAGAATGTCTTGCATCAACTGGATAAAAGTATACAAAATCAGAGCGTATTTTTTGTAGTATCTCTTCCTCTACACCACAATTTTTAGCAATTGTATTAGAATTACCAAATCCATAAAATACATACTCGAAAAATTCGTCAGAAATTAAGTCTGGTTTGAGTTCACCAGAATTGACATATTTCGCTAAAATGTAATATGCCATGTAAATAACAGAATCTGATAAACTCTCAACAATCCAATTTTGATCCCATGGTAGTTTTGTTCCTAATCCGTGCTGTCTAGCACATGCTCGCTGTCGTAGCCAACCGACAACATAATTGAATTCGGTTCTAATCTCGTTAGGTAAAATATTCATCCTTTCAAAACATTGATTTGTTTTATCTTTCCATGTTTGATCTAGATAATTAAGAAACCACTGATTGTTCAATAATTTTACAACACATTCTGCACCACATCTACACCTGACAGGGCCATTGTTTAATTCAAGTAAAATATCTGAATTCTTATTGCTGGTTAGCCAATTTTTTATGGATTCCTTAGCCTCGGACACCTTGAGATTGGCAAACTGAGATGTATTTTCTGATAAAACACCAGAGTAGAATTCTTTTGAATAAATTTCATTTGTGGCCTCCTCTAATCTTGGATCGTTTTGATCTACAATGCTAAGTTTCTCGACTATATCCTTTGCTGGAATTTCACCAAATCCATTCGTTTTGATAATTGAAATTGGTTTTATCATAATAGAAGAATTTTGTTTTTTATAGTCAACTAGAGCCTGATAATCAAACGGCGCATGAGCAGGAACTGACATTACAATACCTGTTCCAGTTTTAGATTCTACAAAGTTTGCAGGATAAATTGGAATTTGTTTATCTAATAGGGAAACTGTATTGCCGATTAATTCTGAGCCAGTAATTTCTGAAATTAGAGTAATTGTTTTATTTAGAAATTCTAACTTGTATGCACATTCTGGACTTACAATCCATGTTTCATTGTCTACTTTGATTTTTTTATATTTTATTTTTGGATTTATCCATAGATTTGTTACACCGAATATAGTCTCTGGACGTAACGTTGCAGTTGGAATGATCATTCCATCCATGTGAAATTTGATCAAAATGTATTCGGTAAAATCTGGTTCTACGTCCCCCAAAGTATCGTGTTGGGATACTGGGTTCTGGTCTTTAGGACACCATCCTACAGGATGAGAGCCTTGAACTACAAAATTCAGTGACTTTAACTTTCTAAACTGCCATTCTATGAATTTTTTATAAACTGGATCAATGGTCGTAAATTCTCTTCGCCAGTCAATAGAATATCCCATTTCGAGCATTCCTTTTTTTATCTCCTCGTGAAAATAATCTGCAATTTTTACCGGCTCGACAAATTCTTTAATTATGTTTTGGGGAACGTGATAAAGTCTTTCAAAATTCTCGATTAATTCTTTATCTCCCTCTTGTACTCTCTTTGCCATTCCCAAAATGGGCGTTCCAGTATAGTGAAAACCCATAGGGAAAAGTGTATTGAAACCATTCATACGCAAAAATCTCGCATGAACATCTGCTAAAGTGTAAGTCCTACCATGTCCAATGTGCTGCGGAGAATTTGGATAGGGATATGCTACTGTGACAAATTTTTTTTTTCGTGAATCTGGCTCTATTTCGAATTCTCTAGTTTCTGCCCACTTGGCTCTCCATTTTATCTCTATATCATTCCACGAAATCATGGGTTCACAATCTTTTTGATTAAAAATTCTGCATGGTTCAATGCATCATTTAGCTTAGTAGTGTCTTTTCCACCACCTTGTCCAAATCTGGCATCACCACCACCGGAGCCTCCAAGCTTGGAAGATATTTCTTTTACAAGATCTCCTGCCTTGAAATTGGAATTTTCTCCTGAAAACACAATGATTCTGATTCCAGAATCTCTTAAAATTAATGCACAATACAATAATGTGGGTTCTAATTTGATTGCTTCATCACCAACTGAAATATGAAACTCTTCATCTAATTCTTCATCTATAGTATGATAAAATTTCAAATTGCCTATTTTTTTTGCTGAATCGATAACTTCTTTTGCAGATGTCAAACTGGTACGTTTAATTAAGTGTTTTAGTTTTTTCTTTGCAGTTTCAGAATCTGTCATGGCGTGTTCAAATGATTTTAATAATTTGTCTCTGTTTGTGCCAAGTGATTTAATTATTGATGTGATGTCGCTCTCCTGTTTTTGCATAAAGTCAATTGCTGATTGACCAGAAACAAATTCCATTCGAATTACTCCATCCTGTATTCCTTCAGTTTTTGTAATTTTGATTAGGCCAATTTCTCCGGTTCTTCTAACATGAGTGCCACCACAAGCTTCTACATCGATATCTTCGATTTTGACAATTCTAACTGCTTTGACTGGAACCACTCCTCCTTGATATATCCTAAATCCAAATGTTTGCTCTGCTTGACCACGTTCATACTCCTGTATTGTTACAGGGAGATTTTTCTGAATTATTGTATTTGCATAGTTCTCAATTTTTCTGACTTCCTCATCTGATAAACTGGAATGATGTGTGATGTCCAATCTGCCATAATCCTTTTCCTTAAATGCTGAATGTTGCCATACCCATGAACCCAAAGCATTTCTGGCCGATGAATTAACTATGTGCGTACTTGTGTGGTGTTTAGTGATGCTTGCCCGTCTTTCAACGTTTATCTCACAAGGTATGATTTCGCCCTCTTTTGGTGGAGAACCAGTAATTTCATGCAATACAACATTGCCGTGCTTTGTAACATCGACAACATTAATGCCGTTAATTTTTCCATGATCTGGTTCTTGACCGCCCCCTCTAGCGTAAAATGACGTCTTATCTAGAATCACAAATTTGTTTTTGATCACTTTTAGAACCTTGGCATCAAATTTTGGTGGATCGTCTTTGTAAAATAATAGTTCGGTATCTTGAATTCCAGAGAGATCAAATTCATCGGCAGTCTTTTTCTTTTCGGATTGATGAAGATCAGATAATTTACTGTAAAAACTATCGGGAATTTCTGATATGACGTCATACTCTTTGAGATAATCCGGTGTTACTCCGTCTGATTCGTAGAGTCTAATCATGTCATCAACATTCAGTGTCTTTTTTTGCATCCTGAGACTCTGTGCGATTTTTTCCATTCTGGATTTTGATTCATGATACCTGCCAACCTCAATTCCTATGATGGTCTTCACCTCGGAGCGATATTTTTCCAGCTCTGGATATGTTTGCTTTAGATAGTCAATATGAGCATCAATTAACTCATCCAAATCGAGTTTAAGTCTTAGTCTATCTGTTGTGGCCATTATTCTTCGCAGAATAATTCTAAGGTTATATCCACCACCAACATTGCTTGGCAATGCACCATCTGCAATTGCGAATATTAGAGTTCTTAGATGATCTGCAATCATATACATTCCTTCTAACGGTATGACCATTTTCGTTAACTGAGTTTCAGATAGATTGGATTCCTTGATTGCGGCCTTTCTCACTTGAGACAAGTCCGAGAATTTCTCAAAATTTCGTGCAATTTCTGTGAAGTATCTTGTAAGCATGTGAGAATCAGTATCAATTCCGATTTTTTGGATTAGTTTTTGCGTTATTGGACCAAAACAACAGTCGTACGCTGTCGGCGTTCCCATAGTGATCCAAGCAAATCTCTCTAGTCCTGCACCCATATCGATGATCTTCTGGTCTAACGTTGAATGTTTCCCTAATTCACCTTGAAATTCAGTAAAGACTGCATTTCCAAGTTCTAATCCTCTAACATAATATTCTAATGACGAACCAAATGAGCCGCCGCCAGCCCAAACATCTTCTACAAAAGTTATCTCATTTTTATTAATTCCAAATGACTCAGTTAATAATCTAAAATCAAGTTCAACACATTCGTCTTTCCAATATCCATTATTGTTAGGAATACTATGTTGTCCAATCATACAAAAGCTTGAAAAATGTCTTCCTGTAACACCTACATTTTCAATATCTTTGAATCGAAGACACGTTTGTGGCACAACCAATGGATTTGCAGGAAATTCAAATACAACTTTGGAACCCATAACTCTTTGAAAATCTACGATTGATGCTATAGTAAAATAAAGATCATCTCGCCATCTACAAACTACTGGATAACGACTAATAGAAGTATGTCCATTTTTAACAAAAAAGGACTCTACTTGCTTCCAAGATTCAGTATAATCAAATCTTTTAGTTGTTGGCGGATTTCCAATGAAAGAATATGTATCATCAGCGTGATCAGGACATGCATTCCTTTTAGAATCAAGAGTCCAAAAAAATCTCTTACAGATACTGCATGATTTTCTTGTGAAGCCTTGCTCCTGGAATAATCTTATCTTGTAATATCTTTCTGGTTCTGATGAAAACTTCGCAAGAATCTCTTCTTTATTCATTCTGAGAAAACTCTGGCTGACTAATATTAAGAATTACCGTTTAGGATCAATTAAATACACAATAATTATAATTTGATTGATGTTTGGGCGAAAATCAAAACAACTACAAGAGGGAAGTTATGTTTTTGCCTGCAAGCCGGATGGACAATATAACAATGTCATTATTGGTGCAATAACTGGAATTGATGGAAACAAATTAGGTGTCAGTGGATTAATCATTAACATGGCAGGTCTTAAGAATAAAGTAAGTCAAGGAAAGGCAGGTCCAAGATCAGAAGAAATTCTTAAAACTCCAACCCCTGAAAACTGCATACTAGGACTAGTCTATCGTACAGAACATGATATTTTTAATGATACGATTGACCTTAATGAGAATAAAGTCGTAGAAATCTCCGAAAAATCATTCTATGTTCTTGATGGATGGATTCGTGAATCATTACCAGAAATTATCAATAATGTATTATCATTACAAGATGGACCTGAAAAAGATCAAGCAAAAAGAACACTCAAACAAAGAATGGATACTTTGTATGATAAGAACTTGAAACAAAACTTGTACTCTGTCTGCAGAAGCCTTAAGATCTTAAATTAGACGTAGTTTTATATTATCCCCAAAAAAAGTCTCGATACAATGGAATACGTTTACGCTGCATTAATTTTGCACAAACTAAAGAAGGAAATTAACGAAGCTAACGTTAGTAGTGTTATCAAAGCAGCAGGCGCAGAAGTTAGTGATGCTCAAGTAAAAGCATTGGTATCTGCTCTAGCTGATGTAAACATTGAAGAAGCATTAAAGGCAGCTCCAGTAGCAGTTGCCGCAGCTCCAGCAGCAAGTGCTGGTGGTGCAGCTCCAGCAGCTGAGGCCAAGAAAGAAGAAGCTCCATCAGGTAAATCTGAAGAGCAAGCAATGGAAGGCCTTGCTTCACTATTCGGTTAATTCCTCAACTTTTCATTTTTACATTTATCTACTTCTTGATTGAATAGAGTTAGTGGCAGATACACCATTTCTGTTTCTGATTTATGTTTTTGATCTATTTGGTACTATGGCTTTTGCCGTAACTGGAGCATTCAAAGCAATAGAACATAAATCCGACATCGTTGGAATTCTGATTTTATCAATTATCACAGGAATAGCAGGTGGAACAATCCGTGATATTGTTATTGGGAGATTTCCGCCGAACTCTATTATTGACCCTTTGTACATCGTAATTAGTACTGCATCGGGAATGGTGCTATTCTTCTTATACCCACATCTGAAAAAACATTGGAATTTATTTTTAAAATTTGATGCAATTGGACTAGGAGTTTTTTCAATTACTGGTGCAACATTTGCTTACCAAATTTTTGGTCTTAACTTTTTAGCCATTGCAGTTGCTGGGATTCTAACAGCAGCAGGTGGAGGGATCTTAAGGGATGTTTTTGTTAATGAGATTCCTTTTGTTTTTGTAAAAGAACTGTATGTTGCGGCTAGTTTTGTTGGAATTTTATCATTCTATGTGATAATGCTTGTTCAAATTCCTCTATATCTTGCATCTATTATCGGAATTTTGATCACTACAGTCTTGAGAATGGTAGCAATGAAGTATAATTGGAATCTACCTAGGGCACATGAAAAAATCTAAGCTGGAGTATATCCTTTGGCCTTTGAAGCAACAGATTGGGCTTGAGCATTGGCCTTTTGAAGAATTGCATCTTTAGTTTCTTCCGTAACATATCCTGACTCGATTGAAACTGAACGTGAGCCTTGCGAAGCTTTTGCCAAGATTTGTTTGATGTTATCTGCAGTGATATATCCTGCCTCGATAGAAAGTGAAATTGCTTCTTGGTGTGCTTGCGCAAATTGATTTCTGAAAGATTCCAAGTCGATTATCAATTCTTCACGTTTATACTGAATTCCTTCTTCTAATGCTGCATCCAGTAATACTCCGGCTTCAACTGATTTGATGTCTAATTTTTGTAAAAGTGTCGCGAGTTTATCTGGAATAGGTTGACCTTTTTTGACTGGAGTGGAATCTTTGAGAATCCAAATTGTTCCCTGGTCAATTTTAGTTGGAATTCCCGCTTCCTTGAATTCAGTTAGCATTGGACCAGGAGCGATACCTGTGTTCTTTGCTGGTACATTGATATCTACACTTGCAATGTCCCCACCGCGGCCGAACATCATAATTTTGTTCTTCCCTAGAAGCACATTGAGCTTAAATGGTGACATGTTAGTGAACATCAATACACATTGGCCTGTAAACGCTTCGGCCATTTTTGCAAGACCTGGAACATTCAATTTTGCAAGTGCTTTTTGTGCTACCTTATCCTTAATACTAACAATCTCTACTTCACCAAGGAATTTTTTTCTTAGTGGTAGCATTTGCGATGAGCGAACTTTTTCCATCCTAACAAGTGCAGTAACTCTATACTTAGTTGGTAACTCCTGTAATTGTTGATACATTCGAGTTTTCTTTGCTGGATATTTTGTTCTGTTTTGGTGCATCTATTTTTTCGCCTGCTGTGATTGTTTTATCGGTTTGCCCATTGATGTTTTGACAATAATTTTTCTAATGTTTCTGTCTCCACTTGGAAGTTTCTTCTCAATTGCATTGAGTATTGCATGAGCATTTGCTGCCAAATCTGCCTCATTCATAGACTCATCTCCGATCTTGCAAGACATTGATAATGAATTTTTTACCTTTACTCTAATAGATGATCTAAATCTATCCAAGAATGATTCAATTGGCGCATTAAATGGAACTGGGATAGGCATCTTTCCTCTTGGACCCAAAAGTTGTCCCAATACTTTACCAACTGTTGTCATTAGTTGTGTATCTGCTAAAAAGAAATCATAATTATTGATAAATTTACGAGCTTCTCGTTTATTTGTTGCAATAGTGTTTAGCTCATCGCCAGAAACTACTCTGTCTGCATTTGCGCTCTTTGCTTTAAGCCCCATATCTCCGCCAGCCATTACACAGACTGTTGTGGGAGTAGAGAGTTTTTTTGGAAGCTGAATGGTCTCATTCATGGCAAAACCTTTCTTTACATCAATATCTTTGAGAATAACGTACATCTCCATAGTCTGTTTGAACTTGCGTTCCTTATCGCCTTCTCTGGCATCTTTAATCATTTTAGCCAATTCAGTTTCGTTGATCAACAAAAAACATCCTAAAAGGCCTCTTTAAAATCGTTAGTGTTGGCGGGCTGTATTTTCGCCTGAAATTGAAAAATTTTCTAATTTTTGTCCATGCTGTTACATTTAGTTCAATTTTTTATGCCTAAACCTACGTTTATTAACATCAAATCGTTTCTTTTGAAAACATTGCATAAACTAGATGATTTAGACATGAAGTTATTATTCGAATTAACACGTGATGGGAGTATTTCTGTACCAAATCTATCCAAAAAAATGGGCATTAATGCATCAGTATTGTATTCAAGAATAAAGCGTCTCACAAAAAAGAAACTTATTAAAAAATTCACCATACTCGTCGATGAATCCCAATTGGGCATTGGCGTTAAAGCGACTATCGGAATTAATCGTGATCCAAAACTTAAAGATGCTATACATAAGCAACTGCTTCAGACTGCTGAGATAGTTTCTATCTCTGAGGTAACTGGGAGATTTGATATTATGGTCTCAGTTCACGCTGAAAATCTAGAACAGTTACACACTATAGTTATTGAGAAAATTGGCAAAATTGAGGGAATACAAAGTACCGAAACGTTCGTAGAGTTACAAAAAACGGATAAAGAACCTTCTTACCTAGTGGCTAAATAATTTACTTTAGCTTACTATCGTATTTTCCGGCATTTACGTCTGCTGCAAATTCTTTGGGACTCTTACCTTCGATTTTTATTCCTAATGAAACACAAGTGCCTGCAACTTCTTTCGCAACTGATTTGATAGATGTTGCATATGATGATTCAAGTTTTGCTTTTGCTACTTTAATTATAGAGTCTACTGTAATATCGCCTACCCATGTGGAGCCGCTAGTACCAGATCCCTTTTGTAGTCCAGCTTCCTTTAAAATCAAGGCAGATGCGGATGGAATTCCGACTACAACATCCCACTTTTTGGTCTTGGTATCTACAGATACTGTGACTGGAACTTTCATTCCTTCGAAATCAGCAGTTTTATCATTGATAGCTTTGATTATCTCCATGATGTTTACACCTAATGGGCCTAATGCAGGACCTAAAGGCGGACCTGCTGATGCGCCTCCACCTGTTACTAATGCAGAAACTGTTTGTGTATCAGCCATAATTTTGCTCTTTTAAATGACGATTTAATCCTTCCTAAGCGGATGTAGATATTTTCAGATAGTTTGAATCTACTGTAACTGGAAGTTGGTATGGAGCATCAAGCAAAATTACAGTTGCTTCTTGCTTTTCATTATCTACTCTAGTTACAGTTGCCTTCATACCCTTGAATGGACCGCCGATGATCTCAACAATATTATCGACAGCAATTGTTGGGGCAGTAGTCTTTGTAACCAAATATCCTTCAATATCTTTGAATTCCATTTCACCACGTAGTTGTCCGCGTATGTGTCTAATTCCCTGCAGAGAGTTAAATGCAGAACTTGCATCTTTTGCTTCCACTACGATATATCCTTTCAAATTATCAACTAATAGTACTGAATACAGGTTTATCTGACCAGTGTTTATCTTATTCTGGAGATGGTTAATGACTACCTTTTCCTGACCTCCTGTGGTCTTTATTGCAAAAAGATGAGTTTTGATTTCTTGAGACAATTTCATCTATCCGAATCTGAAAACTGAAAATACAAACTGAATTATAAATCCAATTGCCCCAATACCTCCAATTCCTAAGAGAACTAGCCTGAGATGTTGTAAATAATCCTCCTTGTCAGATTTTTTGGCAAGCTTAATGGTATTAGCCATGTTCTTAAAGGTCTGATTCAGATCCATTGGTGGAGTTTAATATGGTGTCCTTATATTTTTTGGGACATGGAACTACTTGTAGCATACGAACAAGACCCTGCAGGGCACAACATGGCGAAATATCTTGCTAAAAACATGACTCAAAAAGACGGTATTTTTAGCGGCAAAAATTTTGACTTGGTGATTATTCCAACTCCAGCTATTTCGGCTGACTGGCTAGAGCAAAAATATCATTACGATGGATTCATATTTTTATCAAAGCATGCTGCACAATCCGGAGAATTAGCTCTTACCTGTCATAGTACCGGAAATTTCACTGCTGCCCAGTTTGGCGGGAATGACCGACAGGTAGCAATACCTCACCCACACCTACAAAAAGCCTACATGAGAAAACTCGAACAAAATAAAAAAATGTTTTCTGATTTTCAGATCATCATAGAGGCAACACATCATGGACCAACTGCCTTATCTAAGCCGACCATTTTTATCGAAATCGGTACTACGGAGAAACAATGGATTGATGATTCTCTATGCAGTTCAGTAGCAAAACTAGTCTTAGAAACAATGTCAGAACCAATTCCAAAATCCCCCATCGCAATATGCTTTGGCAGTACTCACTACCCAGAAAAATTCACAAAAGAATTAATCCATGGGGATCATGCTTTGGGTACTGTTATTCCAAAACATTCACTTGAACATCTAGATGAAGAACTATTTTCTCATATCATCTCACAAAATAAAGAGGCAAAAACCGCTCTTCTTGATTGGACAGGACTTGGTACTCATAAACAAAAAGTACTAGACATGTTGAGCACTACTAATCTCCAAGTGTTCAAACTTTGAATAGGCTGGATCAAAAAGTCTACCTGAAACTTATCTCTGTTCCTAAAGGTAGAGTTACTACTTATGGTGAGTTGGCTAAAGCGGTAGGACTAAAAAACGGCCAACGAGTTATTGGTCAAATTATGAATCGTAATCCCTTTCCGGTTGTAATACCGTGTCACAGAGTAGTCAAGTCTGATGGTAAGATGGGCGGATTCTTTTATGGGGAAAATGTCAAAAAGAAAATGCTCTCAAATGAAGGAGTAAAAATTCAAAATGGTAAAATTCTAGATTGGGAAAAAACTATTTTTAGGTTCTAGATTTTCTATGCTCTTTAACTTCTTCGATTAGGCTTCTAAGGTGAGCAATATTTCTAACTGTATTGCCGCCTATCTTCTTGTATAGTGTCCAAAATTCAGGGTTTGTGATTTCCTCTCTATCTTTTGCAACTTTAAGTCGGTGTCGCAATGATCTGACTTTGAGAACATAAACTTCCTTTTTACCTACACGTGCACCTTTTCGACCCTTCTTTGAACCTGTTGTTGTTCCTCTCTTTTTCTTTTGTGATTTCTTGAATTGGGCTCTTCCACGAGAAGTACCTTTTGCAGACTTGATGGTAATTGCACCAGAAGTTATCAGACTTCTAACATTTTGTCTTGTAATTGCATCAGCGATATCATCTGATCTTTCTGGATCAAATTTGATTCTAGATAGTCCCACTCCAACAACTCGTGAAACGAGTTTCTTTTTGGTTCTAAGATTTACTACCACTTGTTCTCACTCTTGCATTAAAGATTTTGAATTTCTTTTGTGTTGCTACTGTAACTATCTCTATTCTCTTCTTTGTCCCCACCCCGTGAGCAATTCTTACTCCATCAGTTTTTGGGTTTAACTTTTGTAAATCATTCAAGTTGTGAATCAAATTATCTGTAAATCCTGAAGGGTGTAATCCTCTTGCTATTTTTGGACCTCCATATCCAACCTTAACTAATCCTGGTCTTCCACGAAACTTTTGCTTTCTCTGATGATTATCAATTCCTTTGGGCTTTCTCCATGACCATTTTGCTAATCTGCCGTAACGCCAGCTTTCTTGCCTAATGAAGTCTGGTCTTTTCTCATTGATTTTCTCTCTTAATGCTAGTAGATCCTTATTGATAGTCAATAGAAGCACTCCTTGGATTTTTCAATAAATAGGTTGCCCTGAGATCTATCGTAAAAAGGTAAGAGATAATAATAATGCAGAGTCGTTTTGGATATTCAATGATGCCTGTTTCATTGATGTGGTGAAAATATGGACTCTAAAACAACAATAACGCCAAAATTTATCAAGCAACTTGAAGCCTTTGGAATCAAACCCTCCCAAGTACATAGAAATCTCACTCCTGAAAAGCTAGTCGAAGCTTCAGTTCAAAGAAATGAAGGGGTTGTGACTTCCACCGGTTCATTGGCAGTAAAAACTGGAAAATATACTGGTAGATCCCCTGATGATCGATATATCGTGGATGATGACGAGACCCATGATAATGTTGACTGGGGTAAAGTAAACCATCCTTTTACAATTGATAGGTTTGAAAATATCCTTACAAAAATGAAAAAATTTGTAGATGGTAAAGAATTATTTGTTTTTGATGGTTATGTTGGCGCCGATAAGGATCATCGACTATCTATACGTGTCATAAATGATCATGCTTGGCAAAGCCTCTTTGCAAGACAGCTATTTGTTCGACCTTCTGCTGCTGAGCTTGATGAACATGAACCAGACTTCACTATTTTATGCATTAATGATTTTGACGCAATACCTGAAGTTGATAAAACTGGTAGCAATGTCTTCATTTTGATTAATCTCACTAAGAAATTAGTTCTCATTGGAGGTACAAGCTACGCAGGAGAAATGAAAAAATCAATGTTTGGTGTCATGAATTATCTTTTGCCAAAGAAAGGAGTTTTCCCCATGCATTGTTCTGCCAATATCGGCAAAAATGGTGACACCGCTTTGTTCTTTGGATTATCTGGTACGGGTAAAACAACGCTTTCTGCAGATAATAATAGAATGTTAATTGGTGATGATGAACATGGCTGGTCAGACAAAGGTGTCTTTAACTTTGAAGGTGGTTGCTATGCAAAGTGCATAAACTTGAACCAAGAATCAGAACCACAAATTTGGAATGCAATCAAATCTGGCGCAGTTTTAGAAAATGTTGTAATTGACAAGCAAACACTAAAGCCAAATTTTGATGATGGCTCACTTACTGAAAATACCAGGGCCGCATATCCACTTGAATACATTCCAACTGCAATATTCCCAAGCGTTGGTGGAAATCCTAGAGTAATAATTTTCTTAACTGCCGATGCAATGGGAGTACTGCCTCCAGTATCACGACTCACCAAGGAAGGTGCAATGTATCATTTCATGTCTGGCTACACAAGTAAACTAGCAGGTACTGAAAGAGGAATCAAAGAACCCAAAGCAACCTTTTCGGAATGCTTTGGCTCTCCGTTTATGCCCAGACCTGCTTCAGTATATGCAAAGATGCTCGGAGACAAAATTAGAACCCACAATACGGTCGTGTATCTTATCAACACTGGATGGTCAGGTGGTCCTTATGGAATTGGAAAGCGTGTTTCAATCAAACACTCAAGAGCCATGGTTACTGCTGCATTAACAGGTGCTTTAGACATTGTGAAATATAGACACGATGAATTGTTTAACTTGGATGTTCCAACTGAATGTCCAGAAGTACCATCTGATGTCTTGGATCCTAAATCTACATGGCAAGACAAAGATGCCTACGATCTTTCAGCAAAGAAATTGGCTCAGATGTTTGTGGATAATTTCAAGAAATTCAAGACAGTTGATCCGGCAATAATTAACGCAGGACCAAAAGCATAACCCCTATTTTCTACGAATAACTAAACCCACTAGAGTTACTATTCCAAATGTTCCTCCTAAAATGATTAATGCCTGAGTAGGTATTCCAATAACAAATAAATTATTATTTTCAGAATCTATGCTTATGGAATTATACAATGACATTGTTCCATTTTCAGTAATTACATCCGCCTGTATCCAGTAGTTTCCAGTTTTACTCACATCTATTGATTTGCTAGAAGTTGGTGTAATTGAGACACTATCTATTAATCTGCCATCATCGTTGAAAACAGAAATTTTTGAATAAGTCCATTTTTTTTGTGATTCTATTTTAAAATTGAGTTGGCTTTTATTTTTTGAAATATCAATTGAACCATCAGAGATACGAACCAAAATTGGAATCCTCTGTACTACTTTATCTGAAATTACCATGTTTGCTTGATATTCACCAACTCTCTGTTCTCCCAAGTCAGCTTTCACAAAAAGAGTTGTACCGTCAAACCAATGATCAAATTTTACTACGGAATTATCTGGGATGATTTTAATTTGTGAAATAGAATTACTCTGATTGATTTTTGTCACCTTGAATTGCAGTGTCTGAGATTTTGAAAATGTCGACAAATCAAAAATTGCAAATGATGGTTCTATTATCAAATTTGCATCAAAAGCACGTGTGATATTGAGCCTACCTGCTCCACTAACCTCCTGAGGAAACAATGTACCGAAAGTATCTGAGACGGGCTCTGATGTAGAAAGAATAACCGACTTAATTTGATCTGGAGTAAGATTTGGATTCTTTTCTAATAATATGGCTGCAGCTCCTGTAACGTGAGGTGCTGCAAAACTAGTTCCGCTAGTAAGGTTGTATCTTGCTTGAATTGACGTTGTATTTACAAAGACTCCTGGAGCTACGAGATCAGGTTTAATGTAGAATGGTGATACTGGACCACGGGAGCTAAAAAAAGATACAAAATCCGGATGATAAAATGTCTTGATTGTTCCAGTAGTTCTATTTTGAAGTGTTGATAATAGTGCTTGACCATCTTCTTTTGACATCGACACTGCTGGAATTTGTGGTTTGTATGCTGGACCTTCTAGTTTGTTATTTAGATCTCCTAAAAAAATACCCGGCTCATTATTGTAAACTATAATGGCACGAGCTCCAGCATCGGCAGCATTTTTTTCCTTAATAGAAAAGTAAAGTAGTTCGTCTTTAGTATCACTTCCACGTTCTACTAGCAAAATCTTGTTTTTTACATCGAGAGTAGCCAAATCTGTGACTCTACCATACTTTCCAAAAACAATTTCACTTGTAAAAGGCTGGGAAAGTGGAACGATTCCAACCATTGGCAAAACCTGAAATCTTTTTTCACTTACGTCAAGAGTTGCAACCAAGCTAGAGGTTATGTTGTTGTATGTTGCACCAACTGTGATTGCGTGAGGATCTCTTCCAGGGCTTCCAATATAACCTAGTTCTGGACCGCTATTTCCCGCCGCCGCCACAACCAGCACTCCTTTTTTAATGGCATCATTTATTGCGTCTTCAATTTTGTTGTTGGTTCTATTCACTCCTAGACTGAGATTGATTATGTCTGCACCGTCTTCAACTGATTTATGAATCGCTTGAACTATGAGGTCTGATGATACTGAATTTCCAGTATCAGATACACGATATGCCAAAATCTTTGCCTCTGGCGCGACACCTTTTAGTTTACCATTGGCAGCTATTATTCCAGCAACTGCTGTGCCATGACCATTTGTGTCTTCAGCGATGTAATCATTATTGATAAAGTCATAACCGCCAATAATTCTTCCATTCAGGTCGGGATGCTCTGAATCAACCCCTGTATCTATGATTGCAATTTTAATTCCCTTACCATAAAATCCCAGATTGTGAGGATATGGCGCTCCAACATATTGTACGGATTTTTCTAGTAAAGTCTCTAGAGGCAAATCTGTTTGAATTTTACTAGAAAAAATTGAATATGCGATTACAAGCATTGAAACGCAAAAAATCAATATTGTCATGTTTCTCATAATTCTTCTATTGTTACAGGTTTGATATTCGTTTTATTTTTTGGGTCACAAAAAATCAAAATTTTGTGATATGGGAGACAAATCATTAAATTAGAAAACAAAGATTTCGTATTATGGGAAAATTCACACTTCCTGAAGTACCATATGCATACGAAGCATTGGAACCACACATTGATGCCAAGACAATGGAGATTCATCACACAAAACATCACCAGGCATACACTAACGGCCTAAATGATAACTGGGATAAACTCCCAACTGAAATGCAAGGTAAGGATTTGCCTGATGTTTTAGCAAGTATCTCCACAGTTCCTGAATCTGTGCGTGGAGCAATCAACTTCCATGGTGGAGGATATGATAACCATCGACTGTTCTGGAACAACATGAAACCAAACGGTGGTGGTGCACCGGGTAGTTCAATTGGCGATGCAATTAACAAGGCATTTGGTGACTTCAATACATTCAAAGAACAATTTTCCACAAAGACTACGGCAATTCAAGGTAGTGGTTGGGGTTGGTTAGTACTAAACCCAAAAACAAAAAATCTAGAGTACAAAGCAATGCCAAACCAAACAAGTCCTAGAACTGAAGGTTTGGTACCACTATTGGGTCTTGATGTTTGGGAGCACGCATATTATCTCAAATATCAAAACAAACGAGTTGACTATGTAGGTGCTTGGTGGAATGTTGTAAACTGGGATGAAGTAGATAACCGCTACTCAAAAGCAAAATAATTCATTTCCTCTTTTTTAATTTTGTAGTTTTGATGTTGTGCTATGTATTACTTCTAATAGAATTACTAAATCTCAGAGTATGATTTTTGAAAAAAATTTAAAATTATTTTTAAAATTGTTTTCTCATTTTCTAATATTGGATTATCTCACTCGGTTAATTTTTAATGAATGCATTTATTAGCCAAATAACAGTTTTTTCGTCATGAGCGAGGATCAGGCACAACAGTTTCTCTATCAGATGCAGATGTTAGAATCAATCGCATCTAGTCTCGACCAAAAAGAAGGAGCTATTGTGAATTTTCTGCGTGAAGCTATCGCCTCCGTTGAATCAATTAAGAATCTCAATAGTGATAAAGAAATTGAATCTCTAATACCACTTGGATTAGGGGCGTACGCAAAAGGAATGATTCAACCTAATTCTAAAGTAATTGTAAATATTGGAGCAGGAATAGCCTTGGAGCGTGATCAGTCATCAGCCATGACTTTCCTCGAATCCAGAATTAAAGAACTCCAAGTTGCACTCAATGAGACTTCATCTCAAAAACATCAAGCCATGATGCAATTAGAAGGCCTAAAAGAACAGATGAATCAGTTAATGCAATCAGCAAATCCAAAGCAATAGTGTGATTCTATGTTCGATAAGCTACGTAATGCATTCTCTTCAGTTGCTAAATCACTTAGCGAAAAGGAACTAAAACCAAATGACATTGACGATGCTCTTTTTCAGTTAGAGATCTCTTTAATGGAATCAGATGTGGCCACTGAGGTAATTGAATCAATAAAATCCGATCTTAAAAAAACACTCACTGGAAGCTCTATTGATAAAAATCAAATCGAAAAATTCATCAAGCAAAACCTAATTGGAACTATCTCATCATTATTTGACACAGCAGGCAAAATAGATCTTTTTGCAAAAATTGTCTCTAAAAAGACAACAAATGAACCTTTCATAATTCTATTTGTAGGAATTAATGGTACTGGAAAAACTACAACTCTTGCCAAAATCGCACACCTCCTAAAACAGAACAAGTTTTCTATTGTGATAGCAGCTGCAGATACTTTCCGAGCAGGAGCAATTGAACAATTAACTGAACACGCAAATCGTCTTAACATCAAAACTGTTGCACAAAATTATGGTGCTGATCCAGCAGCAGTTGCTCGTGATGCCGTGCTTTATGCAAAATCTCACAAAATCGACTGTGTCTTGATAGATACTGCTGGTAGGATGCAGACTAGCAAAAATCTAATGGAACAGATTGAAAAAATCACTAAAGTTGTAAATCCTGACTTTAAAATATTCGTTGGTGATTCGTTAGCAGGCAATGATACTGTTAATCAAGCCCGTGAATTTTATCAACACACAAAATTTGATGGTGCCATCTTAACAAAAAGTGATGCAGATGCTCGTGGCGGTGCGGCATTATCTATTGTAAAAATTACTTCACGACCAGTTCTCTATGTTGGGATGGGTCAGGAATATGCAGATTTGAGACCATTTGATAAGAACCTGTTTCTAGAAACAGTATTTGGTGAGGGAATTTTATCCATATCTTTAGAACCAGAACCAAAACCAGAACCAAAACCAGAACCAAAATCAGAACCAAAACCAGAACCAAAATCAGAACCAAAACCAGAACCAAAACCAGAACCAAAACCAGAACCAAAACCAGAACCAAAACCAGAACCAAAATCAGAACCAAAATCAGAACCAAAACCAGAACCAAAACCAGAACCAAAACCAGAACCAAAA
>OMIR01000043.1 GCA_900299125.1 Nitrosopumilales archaeon
ATTAGTTGATTCAGAGAATTGTAAATTTGAGATAGGATCTTGGAATGCTCTTACTACCACCGGTGTCTTGCCAGATTTGCTTGATAGTGTGAATTGTTGTTCTTGTGCAATGCTGATTTTGGTTTCAAAGTCAATGTCTTGTGCAGTCTGAGTTTTTGGATTTGTAGCGCCTATAATTGCTACTTTGACAGTATATTGTCCTGGCTTGTCAAATACAGGGCCACGTATAATTGGGGTGCTAGTTGAAGAGGATTCTAGTGCACTGGGAACAACCGGATCCTTGTTTCCCTCGTATTTTGTGCAACGCCAAATTTCTTTTTCATCACAGCCGGATTTTGGCTGAACTTTGACTGTTAGCTCACCATCTTTATCATAAAACATTTGAGATGCAAGCAAAGTTGTTCCGGATAAGATTTGAACTCGATAAGTTACACGCTCAATGTTGACATTAGTCTTGGAATCAAAGAATCTAACGTTTAGCTTTGCAGTAGAGTCCTTTGAAGGATTGAAATCAACAGGGTCCAAGATTGCGGAAACCGTAACGTCTCGACCGCCAAAACTCACTGGTGGAGCTGCTTGTCCACCATGATGTTGTGCATATGCTAGATTGACTGTGAAAAATGTCGCAAATAAAGCCAGGATTAAAAACTTGTACAACTAATATCCAGGGATGTAATCAGATATTAAAAACTAGTTCATAATTGACGCAGCCATAATTCCATGGCTGATAATCAGACTAGGCTTAAAACTCTAGAATTTGCCGAATCATCACATATGATTGCAGATCGTATGATACGAGATATCTTGCCAATGTCATTTACTGCAATTCCGTGCGTTAGCATACAAAGGCAGGCAAGAATTGAAGAGTCCATAGGATTATTGATTCCATACCTTGAATCCATGGCAGATTCGCTAATTGTAACAGATGATAAAAATTACCCAATAGGAGTAGTTGGCGGACGCGAGATAATAGAAAAAATTCTTGCAAATTCATCGCAGAGTGCATTTGAGGGAGAAATTGAAAAGATAATGTCCCCTACTGTAACTAAAATCACCGGTACAAGTACTATTAGAAATATAATTCAAGAGTGGCAAAAAACTGGAAGGGCATTTTCAATACTTCCTAATTCAATTGGAGGATTTTCAGTGATATCTGCAAGAAAAATGCTAGAGGTCGGAAAAATTTCAATGACAGATATGAGAATATCAGAACTTCCAAAAAAGAAGATCCTCACATTTGGAAATAATACAACCGTTGAAAAAGTAATCAATACAATGCTTAAAAATAAGACAAGAAAATTACTATTAGAAAATACAAACCAGTTTATCAGTGACAGAATCATAATAGAAAAAATAGCTTCTGATCTGAATTATCTGAGAAATGCTCGTAACTTTTTGGAAATGTCCATAGTTGGCTTTGGTCTCGAGTATGCAAAGGTTATCTCCAAAGACATCATGGTAAATGAGCTAGCAAGCATAATGTTTGGAATGCAACACCCGTATGCAATATTCAAGGATCAAGTCATTAGTCCTTGGGATATTTGTCTTGCACTTTTATCAGATCAGATGCAAGAATACGACTAGAATTATCTTATTGTAGCATTTACAGGAACATTATGAGACATACTATACATTGCTGGACAACGCTCCAGTGCCATTATCAAGATTTGGTCTAGCTTTTTCTTGTCTGCATCTGACGAAGCAACATCGAGAATGAATTCTATACCGCTAACAATTGGTTCGTCTGCAATATCAAATGTTTTTGCAAAATTCACATTGCATTTAGTGTTTACATTCAATTTTTCCAATTTTACACCCATTGAAGCTGCTACGCCAGCAAATGTTCCAATAAAGCAAGAGGTTATACCAGATATACAATAAGCCATCGGTCCAAGACTGTTTCCACCCCCACCAAGAAACGATGGTGAATCAACTTGGATTATTTGCTTGCCTTTTTCATATGATAATTCGGTTTTGAATTGATATCCTTTGGATTGATCAAAAACCCATTCGCCTTCTAGTTTAACAGGTTTGATAAGGGATTGCCTGTCTTTTTTGCCAGATTCTATAGTCGCAGATACTTTGGCAAGATCCACATTGTTTAGTATCATAAAGAAAAAACATCAAAGTTATTTAAAAAGACTTTTGAGTTTTACCAGAATTGATTTTAGAGTAGAATTTTCTTTTTACAAACTCTGCACTTGTAATATATGATAAAATTATAGCTGTAATTGAGACGTAGAAGGGCCAAGTTATTTCTACGAATCCGAAAATTCTGGCAATTGGGGTTAGCGGAAAAACAAGTACTATACCAACAATTGAGAGTGTTGCAATAGTGAGGTATCGACTTGGTTTGCTTTTAAAAAATGGGTATTGTGTCCTAATTACTAGAACAACAACTGCGGCAGAAATTACAGATTCAACAAACCAACCTGTTCTAAATTCTTGTTCTGTTGCTTGTAATAGTGTAAAAACTGCGAATGCAAGAAAATCAAAAAAAACACTCAGAAATCCAAAAGTCATCATGAATTTTAGAATGAATCTGATATTCCACCTTCTTGGGTGATTAATCAGATTTTCATCGACATTATCAGTAGATATTGTCAATTCCGGGAGATCAGTCAACAAGTTTTCAAGTAGAATTTGTTTTGGGAGTAATGGCAAAAATTTTAGAAATAGTGAGGCACCAGCCATGCTGAACATATTTCCAAAGTTTGCACTAGTAGCCATAAAGACATACTTGAGTGTATTAACAAAAGTGACTCGGCCTAGTATCACTCCATCTGCTAGCATTTCGAGATTTTTTTCAAGTAAGACTACGTCTGCGCTTTCTTTTGCGACATCCACAGCACTATCTACTGAAACTCCGACATCTGCAGTATGCAGAGCAATTGCATCATTTACTCCATCTCCTAAAAATCCCACAATGTTGCCAGATTTTTTAAGAGCAATTATGATGCGCTCTTTTTGAATCGGCTCTATCTCTGCAAAAATACTTGTTTTGCCAACTAGGTTAACTAGTGCATCATCGCCAATATTATGAAGCTGTACCCCGGTGATTATTTTAGTACTTTCTAAACCGATTTGTTCACCAACGTATTTTACAACAAATCGATTGTCTCCGCTGATAATCTTTGTAGATATTCCAAGGCCATTTAGTCTTCCAATTACATCTGATATTCCAGGTTTTATTGGATCATAAAAGACAAGAAATCCAAGAAAAACCATGTCAGATTCATGTTCTTTGGTAATTGTTTTGTTTGCTGTTTTTTTATAAGAGATTCCTAGGATTCGAAATCCATCATTACTTAAAATTTCAAATTGCTTTTCAATTTTATCGAAAAGAGATTTAATTTCAATGATTTTGGAATCCGCAAGTTCTACCATTGTGCATATATCTAAAACATTTTTTAGCGCACCCTTGGTTATTTGCAGATTTTCGTTTCCGCAAGATACAAGAATACTGAGACGTTTTCTGATGAAATCATACGGTATTTCGTCAAGTTTTGAAATATTTTCAATATTGAATTGATTTTGTGTGCGTATGCAATCATCAATTGGATTGGTAAATCCGGATTCAAATGATGCATTGAGGAATGCATAATAAAGAATTTTTTGGTTTTCGGCTCCGTTAATATCAATTCCTGACTTAATTCTCATCTGGCCTATAGTCAGAGTTCCCGTTTTATCAGAACAGAGAACATTCATGCTTCCAAGATTTTCAATTGATTCAAGCCTCTTGATTATTACTTTTTTTGATGCCATTTTTTTAGCTCCCTTTGATAGATTTACGCTTATTACGGTTGGAAGCAATTGAGGAGTTAGTCCCACAGATAATGCTATTGAGAATAGGAATGCGTCCATTATCGGTCTTCCAAAATACGAGTTTATAGCAAAAATTGCCAGAACTAGAAAAAGAGTTATTTGCATTAGCAAAAAACCGAATTTTTTTGTACCTCGCTGAAATTCTGTCTCAGGAGGCCTGAACTTGAGTCGTTCTGAGATTTTTCCAAATTCAGTATTAGTTGAGGTTTTTATTACAAGTGCTTTTCCAGAACCACTTATGATATGACTGCTCATAAATATTCGAGATTTTTTATTATCAGGTCTTGACAATGGTGAATCATCAGAGTGTTTTTCAACTGGATATGTTTCTCCTGTAAGTGTAGATTCATTTATGAAAAGATCTTTGGCTTCAATTAGTACACCATCACTTGGTACTATATCGCCTGCTCCGAGCAATACAATATCTCCCGGTACAACATTTTCCGTGGGAATTTGCACTTGTTTGTGATCTCGCAGTACTAGTGTCTTGTTCTGGATCATTGAGAGTAATTTTTTTGTAGCATCTGCAGCCCCTTTTTCTTGCCAAAACCCCAGAATGCTGCTCACAAAAATGATCACGAGAATGATTATTCCATCAGTGGAATTATTCAGAATTAATGACAAAAATGCGGCAGAAATCAAGATGAGGATTATGGGATTTTTGAACTGATTTACAAATAATGATAAATAATCTGTTTTCTTTTTTTGGCGGAGAATGTTCAAACCATATTTGACAAGATTCTCTCGTGCAGACTCTGATGATAAACCATGTTCAGAGGAGCCAAATTCTGAAAAGAGTGTTCCGATCGAATTAGAATCAATTATGGATTGGTCTTTCAAACCCATGTTCTTCGGCTCAAAACAATTGATACAAAAATTATACTAGGCATTATGACTGTAAATATTACGAGGCTGGAAGTGAATTCCGGAATAACCCTTGTCCCGACAATTTCTATTTGCTTGGAGTTTGCAGGCAACATGAATACCATGGTGCGTTTTTCATCTTGAGTGCTAAATTCATATCTTTTTTCTTTACCATCTATTAGAAGAATTAATTGTTGTTCCGGTGCTGAAACAAGTTTTTGTGAGAACCTAATTGACATAAGATCATCCTGATTAATTTCATCTAATGAAATTACCATTGCTTTTTTTTCCTTGTTAATTTCGATTAATCTAATTGCTGCTTTTTCATCCTCAGATGAACTTCTATCTTCTCCGCCAGTACTGAATCTGTAGAAAATTGTATAATCTATGTTTTCGACGGTCAATTGATACTTTTTCATAATTATTTCTGAAATGTCTGAATATTGGATTTGTTGCGTTTGCGCAAATGCAATTCCAGGGACGATTGCCAATGCAATTAACAATATGAATTTCATTTCAGAAGCGATGTATTGCCTTCTAACAAGCCATAACCGTTATGAACTCCATCAGTTTGATTTGACATGTATTCTTTTGAATAAAATTTTGATTGAAAAAGTACACTAGTAAACAGAATTCGCATAAAACGACTTTGCAATTTTGTTATTTGAAAGAGCTAGCTGATTATCAAATCAAGTATTCAATTCCAACATTGATAATTTTCTAGGTGTTTTAATTACATTCTTGTTTGATAATTTTCATGATGAAAAACAAGTATAGAAGAATTCTTGTTGCACTAGACGGTTCAAAGAACTCTATTCGTGGTCTTAATGAGGCCATTTATTTAGCAAGGCAATGTCAGGCGATAATTACTGGGATTCATGTCATACCTAGACCTCCACATCCTGCATTTCGTTCACCGAGATATCCAGAAAAGCCAGGATTGAGAACCGCTCAAAACATTATGGATTTTTCAAGGAGGTATTGCGCACAAAATGGAATAATGTTTGAGCAAAAAATTGCTTTTGGCGACGCAGGATTTACAATAGTAAAGTTTGCCAAAGACAAGAATTTTGACATAATAATCATTGGTGCAAGAGGAGTTGGTGCAATAAAAGAGATATTTCTTGGAAGCGTCTCAAACTATGTTTTGCACAAAACTTCATTACCTGTGCTTGTTGTAAAATAATAACATAATTGCACTGCATTGCAATGCAGACTGACAACATATATCAAATTTGGTTCATTATATCATATGCAAGTTCTACAACAAGGAAGTAAGAACGATGAGGACGAAAAAGGTGCAATACTAGGAATAATATCGGACAAATATTGTCGTGCAATATTTGAATCCACCATGTCTGTTCCCAAGTCGGCAATAGAGATATCAACTGAATGCAAGATTCCAATCAGCACCGTATATCGTAGATTGCAGTTACTGCATGACAACAAGTTGCTCAGTATTTCCGGCTCCATAACAATGGAAGGAAAAAAACACTTCATGTACAAGAGCAAGGTCAAGGCCATGGTTTCGACCTTCAATGCGGGCAATTTGGAAGTACAAATCGTGCCTAATTTACCAAATTAGGTACACATAATCAATTTTTTAGTTTCAATTTTGATAATCAGAATTTGTTTTAAATCGATATTTGGTTCTATATTTTTATGAATAAAGAATCATTTTCTTCTCCTGTATTTACACTAAAAGAAAGCGATTCAATTCATGATTCATTGGTGATAATGAAGACTAATTTTGTAAAACGTGTAGTAATTATCAAAGATAAAAAACCCATAGGAATCATAACGGAACGAGACATTAATGCTTTCTTGGAACAAGACAAAACATCTAGGACACTAGACGAGATAACGTTAAAGGAGATTATGAAAAAAAATATCATATCAATAACGGTAGGTCAACAGGATCATTTTTCACAATGTGCAATACGAATGGACGTCTTCAAGATTGGTTCAATCTTAGTAGTGGATGACAGAGGCGAACTAGTTGGAATTACCACTGAGACAGACATTAATCGTCAGTTTGCCGAGTTATTTCCAGGAAAATACAAGGTTCGTGACTATATGACGACAAAAGTAGCCACATGCAGGGATTCAGACACTCTTAGATTTGCACTGAGTATTATTAACAACAATAAAACATCCCGTCTTGTCGTAACAGATGACTCGGGAAATGTTAAAGGTGTTATTACTACGAATGATTTTCTAAAAAATAGTGAATATTTCAAAATAACGATATCAAAAATTAGAGATTACTTGATGCCAAAAGGAATTTCAGAAGAAAAAAAGGTTCGTGATTTAATAAAAGACGAGATTCTAATCGTAGAACCAGATGACGATTTAGCAAGTGCGGCATACATTTTAGAAAAAAATAATGTGGGTGGAGTGCCCGTCATAATAGAGAAAAATAACCAACTTGCAGGAATCGTCACAAAATCAGATATCGTTCGTGCATTTAGTCAAGTTGTCTCTCATTCAAAGTTGCTTGAAGAATACAGAAGATTCAGATAGTATTCATTCTAGTTAACTGAACTCAATGACAAGTATGTTCAACATTATAAAAGTTGTAAAAATTACAAAAGCTACAAAAATTTTATTTGTAATTTTCAAACGAATAATAAAATTATTACAAGAATAAATAATAACAATATATGCTTGCTATTTCAAATCTTGATGTATTCAGAGTTGGTAAAAAGTCAGCATCATGTTCATAAAAAAGAAGAAACACGAAGTATCACGTATAGACTACCTACGAAAATTATTGAAGAATTGGAGTCACTCTCAACCCAAAAAAATATTTCACAAAATGTGTTAGTGAAACAAATACTTGAAAAATACATGAAATGGGATAGATATGCAGAAAAAATTGGAATCATACCAATTCCAAAAAGCATGCTTGCAGAGATTGGCAAGGAAATGTCTGGAATAGACATCAGTAGAATTGTTTCGGCTCTACTTCCAGTTATCAAAGAATCTGTTTTATTCATGAAGGGGGGTTATGACCTAAAGCGTTCTATAGAAATATTAGAAGATTATATGATGGCATCAGGAATGAACTCGGATCATAGAATCGAGGGGGGAATTCATCATTTTATCATACAACATGATTTGGGTATCAAGTGGTCTTTTTTCACGGAACAACTTTTCAAACAAATATTCCATGAATTTGTTCCAAATAAACCGCTCAAAGTACAAACAACTGAAAATACAGTAATTGCATCAATAGAACTAGGCTCTGACTTTTCAGAACACGATTATTAAAAAATGAGAAAAGGTTATTGGACTTGAATCATGCTTGATTTTGGTTTTGGAGAAGGTGTTGATTTCGGTATGGTGATACTTAGAATCCCATCTGTCAGTTTGGCAGCGGCTTTTTCAGGCACCACTTTGTCCGGCATTGGAAGTACTCGATAGTAAGAGATCTCACTTCTTTCCTTTCGCAGATAGTTCTTTTTCTTTTCCTCTTCCTCTTCTTTGTGATGAGCGGAGATTTCTAGAGAATTGTCAAAGACATTAAGCTTCACTTCATCTTTTTTTATTCCCGGCATCTCTGCTTTGATAACATAGTTATCACCTTCATCGATAAGGTCGCATGATAGTGATGTCATCTTTGGCAGGCTTGAAAGAGATGGAAATGACGAGAATGATTTTTCAAATTCTCTCCTAAAGTTCTCGAACGATTTATCCAGGCTTTGCCAGTTGAACGGCCAAGCAGGCAATAGTTCGCTTTTTTGTTTGTCTTCTTTAGTCATTGAGAGTTAAATGTTCAAGTTATTTATTATACAATAATATGATTCTCAAAATTGAATTTGATATTATTTTTTTTCTGTTTCTGCAGTAGAACCATTTTTTGGTGGAATAATTTGTGGTTTTTTTTCAGGTTCCTTGAGTAAATCCTTGCGTACCAATATTGGTACGCCATAAAAAGTAGCAAGTGTCACTGCATCAGATGCACGGTAATACTTTAGTAAAATTTCTTTTTTACCTGTAAAGTATAGATTTGATCTAAAAATTCCTCCCGTCTCATAAATTTTGACCTTGACTAGAACTAGCTCATTTTCTTCACACATTTGTTCAAACATATTGTAAATAGTTGGTACTTGTTCTCGTTTTCCATCCATGAAATTCGCTATGTATTGCGCCACCTCTGCTGAAAACGAGGTCATGTGAAATTCTTTACCTTCAATTGACTTGAGAATCATCATACCCATGTGATCAATTAATGCAAGTCCAGATATTGTAACTGTGTCATAATCGGTATCCGGTTGTTCATCAATTTTCATCTGATTTTTTAAGATTTTCAGAGATAAAATCCGATACATGATTTTCATTATTGACAATAATGTTATTCCTATTTTATTGAGAGTTTCTCATTGTAATTGAAAAAAATGGATTATGTTACGTTGGCAGCTCTTCTGATTTCTTTTGCAGCAGCATCCGTTAGTGTTATTAAATTCAGAAAAGAAAGCAGAGTGCAAATTCAGGCTGACCTTGTAACAACACTCACGAAAATAATTGAAATAATTCGTAATGATACTGTGAGAGAGTATAGAGAGATTTTACGAAAAAGTGAGACTTTAAACAAGCCTATTCCTGAGGCAGTTCCCGAAATTGATGATAAAACCGAAAAAATTGCTCGATATGTGGCAGTTGCCTACGATAAGCTGGGATTTATCCTAAAACACGATGAGGACTTGGAAAAAAGAGTACTAGAATGGCATGGAGAGGATATTGAGGAAATGTGGATTATGCTATCACCTCTTGTCAAAAACAAGTGGAGACAAAGAAACCCCAAGTACGCAATGGAATTTGAACGTCTGGGTAAAAAGGCTATAGAGTCAGAAAAACAAAAATGATGATCACTTGATCATATCAACTGATAATTCTGTGGTATTCTTAATTTCTGATAATAATTCTATAAGGGTTTGTTCATTTCGTTGTCCCTGCTCTTTTAGTTCGGTGTTATAGTATTTCATCCAAGAATATGTATGCTCTAGATTTTTTATCATCTCAAAAGGTAAAAGTGTCTGCTTGCCTGATATAATTACTGAATCCCATACATTTGTAAAAAATGGCTTGTAGTCTTTGTATTTTACAGACTCGGTAATGAATCGCATTTTTCTAGTCAGGTCTTCCTTGATTAAGAGGATGATTTTTTTTCTTGCTGAACTATCCTCAGTTTTTTGTACTCTTCGATAAATCCAGTGCTCTACAAATACTGCACCAAAAATTATCACAGATAAAATTACTGATTCGGTTATGATATCTATCAATTCCGCCATGAGATCACTTTACTATTAGGACTGGAATTTTTGATTTTGAGATAACGTAATTGGCTACAGAACCCAAAAACATTTCTGAGATTGGTTCTGGACCACGTGAACCCATCACTATTAGATCGAATTTGTTATTATTTGCATATTCTAGAATCCGTTTTCCGGGATAACCGCCAGAGATGATTTTTCCTTTGAATTGTATAGAGTGTTTTTTTGACATTATTGATGCAATAGAAATTATCTTTGTGGCATTGAATTTAGCTTGCTTTTTTATTTTGTTGGTGAATACCATAGGTATTCTAATTACATGCATTCCTGTTATTGCAATTTTTTTATTCTTTGCCAGAAATATTGCAGTATCCAATGCTCTACTTGAACACGCAGAACCATCTATAGGAATCAGTATTTTTTTAATATTCAATGCCAGAGTTTTACGATTTCCAAATTAAATAGAACTTGATAAAAATCAATACTGATAATTGATTTATTGAATAAAAAGAAGACCTGATGTTATAATTTGTGGAATTAATATCAGATGTACTAGGCATAGAATCTGGTGGAAGACCAATCGTATTTCTCAACAAGGTGGATGCGGACGAAATAGGTGTTGCAGCCTCTGGCCGTGTATCACTGAGAGCGAAAAAAGAAATTACCGCGATTGTTAATATCTCAACAAAAACCGTAAAGAAAGGCCATATAGGATTGAGTGAGGATGTAAGACAGTTTTTTGGAACTGTTCCTCACAAGCTTGACGTAGAAATTTCTGCTTTTCCTAAATCATTGCACTTTATTAGAAACAAGCTTGAAGGTAAGAAGCTTCTACGAGGAGAAATTCACGAAATTGTAAAAGGCGTAGTTGATGGTACTCTAAATGAAAGCGAGATTGCATCATTTGTGACAGCACTTCACATTAGGGGTTTGGACCTAGACGAGGCAACAAATCTTTCCCTATCAATGGTAGAGACTGGAAAACAACTAAATCTCAGAAACAAGGTCATAGTCGACAAGCATAGTATAGGAGGAGTGCCTGGCGATAAAACAACATTACTTGTTGTTCCGATAATAGCAGCTGCAGGTCTAGTCATACCAAAGACATCTTCAAGAGCAATTACATCCGCTGCTGGAACTGCAGATAGGGCAGAATGTTTGATGCAAGTCAACCTTTCAGCTCGGGAAATGAAAGAAACTATTAAAAAAACAAATGGATGCATGGTCTGGGGAGGGGCTCTAGAGCTTGCACCTGCTGATGATATTTTTGTTAGAACGGAATATTCATTGTATATCGATCCATTGTTGTTACCATCAATAATGAGTAAAAAAAAGGCAGTCGGCGCAACTCATGTGGTTTTAGACATACCTACGGGGAGGGGTGCAAAGGTCAAGACAATAAACGAGGCTGACTATTTGGCAAAAGAGTTAATCGAGCTTGGAAGGCGATTAAAAATCCACACACATTGTGTGCTATCGTATGGTGAACAGCCAGTAGGTTATACAATTGGCCCTGCCCTTGAGGCAAGAGAGGCATTAGAGGTATTGATGAATGAAACAAATGTGCCTGACCTAATTGATAAGGCCTGTAGAATTTCAGGCGCTATCTTTGAGATTACCGGAAGAAAAAATGGATATGCTATGGCACAAGAAATAATTCGCTCGGGAAGAGCGGAGCAAAAGCTCAGACAAATAATTGCTTCACAGGGTGGCAATCCAAAGATCAAACCAAAAGAAATCGAGATAGGAGATCAAACAATACGGCTAAAGGCAAAAAGTGATGGAAAGTTGTTATGGATTAATAATTCAAGTATTGTTGAAATTGCAAGAATGGCCGGAGCCCCTAAGGACAAGGGTGCTGGAATTTTATTTAACAAAAAAATTGGAGATAATGTTTCACGAGATGATGTGATCTTTACAGTATATGCAGAGAAATCTCGCAAGCTAAGCCGGGCTACAGATTTGATTGAAGAGACAAATCCAGTCGGAGTTGGAAAGAGAACAGATATGATAATTCACATGGTACGAGAAATTCCAGAACTAAAGGGAAGTTTTGTCTTAGAAAGATAAAGCTGCGGATGCAAGCAAATCAGATACATCTACAATAGAATTTGTACTAGGTATTGTATTAGTACAGATGATTTTTTCAACTCCGGCATTTTTGATTCTTCTTTTAGCATCATTAACAAGCAAGCCATGAGAGCAACAAACGTAGATTTTTCCACAGTTTTGTCTTTTTAGTAAATGTGTAGCGTTGATGATACTCATACCTGTACTTATCATATCATCAACAATTATCACGTCTCTTCCCTTCAAATCAGTCATTTTAGGTGAGATTATGTGAAGCTTGCCCGTATTTGGATCGCGTTGTTTGTTAATTGCGATAGAATCAGTTGATAAGATATCTGCAAATTTTTTTGCATTAGCTGACCAAAAAAAATCAGCCGCTGCAACAAGCGGATTTTCAAGGTTTAATTTTTTGCAATATTGTGCAAGTTTGTTTATAGCAGAGACATTTTTTGTAGGGATTTTAAAATAGCTTAGAGCTATTTCACTGTGAGCGTCAATTGTAATGATTTGTGAGGTGCCCACAGCGGAAAACGATTCTGCAATAACCTTACTTGTGACTACTTCGCCAGGTAAAAACGCAATATCTTGACGCAAATATCCCAGATATGGTATTATGGCGACAATGCTTGATGCAGATTTTTTTGCTTTGTCAATAATGGAGAAGGTGTGAATTAGATTAGAATCCGTAGGCGGGTAGGTGGAATTAACCACAATTACTTTTCCTCTGGGCTTGTGTGAAATTGTTATCTTTGATTCGCCGTCTGCAAAAATGTGAACATTTGCTTTGACGTATTTGACGTTTAGCCTTTTAGCAATTTTTATCGCTAAAGAGTGTGAAGCAGGTCCGCCTATTACTTCCATATATGAAATTTTAGTGATTTAGTTCTTAAAGTGCTTGTTACATATTCATATTTGATATTAACAAATATCAAATCCGATAATTAACTTTAGAATTTAATAATTTCCAATACAAAAAAAAATATTGCAAAAGGACATTTATGAATATATGAAGAATCATTTAGAAAAATTATTGGTTCAGACAAAAACATATGAACCATTTATCAAAACAGCTTTTCCAATGATGAATATGGCTGACGCCTGCTTTAATGTAATTGCAGCTAATGCATTCACAGTATTTTTGAGTCAGTTCGCAATGAGAATGATTTCTCCAACTACGTCAGATTTTAGTGAGTTTGGAACTCTTGTTGGACAATACAAGGATAAAGTCAATGAGATATTTTCAAAATGATATGATTATCGTTTTTGAAAATCTTGTGTCCAATTAAAATCGTCTCGATGCAAAACAATACTCATGACAAAAATGTGTCTTGATGACAATTGCTATAACCTAACAAAGCAACTTGCCAAAAAGCTAGAATTTTTGTCTCATGCAAAGGGCTATCTTCAGGATGCATCCAAATGCGACAGTGAAGGCTCTGAGAGAATCTGGAAGACTATAATTGCAGATGAGGAAAAACATGCCGAATTGCTAAAAACCCAGCTTGCAAATGAGATGAAAAACTAGTTTATCTCTTTTTATTTTTTTCAAAACAATATTTTCCAATCCATGAAATTCCACACAAATTAGTATCAAAGGTACAGATAGATCCTCGGATTTTCCAGGTGAGAATATACCATTATCTTGGCTGGAATTCTGTCTATTCTTGAGCAATCTATTACATAAAAAAAAATTTCCAAAAGTTGAGTTTTTATCAATGGCATAGAACTAGCAATCCAATTTTCAAAGTGGAGAATTGTCTGTACTTCTAATATACAATTCAGATAAACTATAGGCAGATTTGAAGACATTTCCAGTTCATGTTAAAAACATCCTAGTTCCACATGCTGGCACAATTCTAGGAGATAAGGCATTAAGTTATGCTATTAAAATTGCCAAGCCTGTAGGCGCTACAATCAACATTTTGCACGCAGTAGAACCCTTCCCCAGCCCTCCAGCTATGCTTTTTAGAAAAAAGCCGGGACAAAAAATCCGTCAGGAATTAAAAGAAACTGAAGATTCACTAGTTAATGATATCAAAGAGGAATTGTATAATCGTGTGGATTTCTGTAGAAAAAAATGCATTAATGCAAACAGTATTGTAGTCAAGGGTAGACCTGAGGATGAAATTCTAAAATATTCAAAAAATCATCATATTGATCTAATAGTAATGGCAAAAAGGCGCAAAGTTTCAGGTATCGGTGGAATACTAAAGCTTGGCAGCGTCTCAAGAAAGATTTTGGAAATTTCCGATACCCCAGTATTGATTGTGTAGAAAAAATCAAAAATTGTAATCAGGATTTATGAATTTGAATGAAATAACACGCAAAATAGGAGATTTTGAATACAAAATAGAACCCAAAGAATTTTCAGGAATGAAAGTTCCTGTGAGAATTTTTGCAAATGATGATCTTCTCGCCAAAATGCTATCAGATAGGACAATAGAGCAGGCAATCAATGTTTCTAAGTTACAAGGAGTTGAGAAAAATGTAGTAGTATTGCCAGACGGCCATCAGGGTTACGGATTTCCAGTTGGAGGTGTTGCAATTATGGATGCAAAAGACGGGATAATCAGTCCAGGAAGTGTAGGATATGATATTAACTGTGGCGTCAGACTGCTTAGAACGAATCTAACCGAAAAGCAAGTGAGGGTCAAGCTGAAATACCTTGTAGCAGATCTTTTTGCTTCAATACCGGCAGGCATGAGCAAGACTGAGGGATGCATATCACTAACAAAATCTCAGTTAGATGAAGTCCTAGTCAATGGTGTGAACTGGCTTGCAAAAAATGGTTATGCAACTAAAGAGGATCTAGAGCTATGCGAGGAAAACGGCCACATGGCAGATGCAGACCCAGAAACAGTATCCGAGCTTGCTCATAAAAGAGGTACATCACAGCTAGGAAGCATAGGTTCTGGAAATCATTTCTTGGAAATTCAGCGAGTTGAGAAAATTTATGATTATGCGGCAGCCCAAATAATGGGAATTAAGGAAGGTGATGTAACAGTTCTCATTCATTGTGGTTCACGCGGACTGGGTCATCAAATTTGCAAGGATTATTTGACAGTCTGTGAGAATTCCTATCACAAATACAAAATTGAGCTGCCAGATAGACAACTTGCTTGTGTTCCAAATTTTTCCGAAGAGGGAATATCTTACAAAAAGGCAATGGCTTGTGCCATGAATTACGCGTGGTCCAACAGACAAGCCATTACAAACCAAGTGAGAGAGTCATTTAGAAGTGTTTTCAGTCAGACTGATGAAGATTTGGGAATAAAGCTAGTTTATGATATTGCACACAATTCTGCCAAGACAGAAGAACATCAAGTAAATGGAAATAAAAAACAGGTAGTGGTGCACAGAAAGGGAGCAACCCGTGCATTTCCTGCAGGAGATCCATCAATACCGCCAAAATACAGAGGTATTGGCCAACCCACATTCATTCCAGGCTCTATGGGTTCTGCAAGTTGGATTCTTCTTGGAAAGCCAAACTCTTTAGAGATGACATTTGGTTCAACTGTGCACGGAGCTGGAAGACTGATGTCTAGAACTGCTGCGCATAAAAACTACAATTACAAACAAGTAGTAGAACAGCTAGAATCACAAAACATCGTACTCAAGTCACAGACAAGATATGATGTAGTTGAAGAAGCCCCTCAGGTATACAAGGACGTAGATACGATTGCTCACATTTCAGATTTTTTAGGAATTGCAACAAAGGTCGCCCGATTAGTTCCAATTGGTGTAATGAAAGGTTAGGCTATTGGAATTTTTTCAAAAACAAGATCCATACAAAACTTGTCCATATTTGCAAGATTCTCAGAGATAATTTTTTGAATGTTATTTTTATCTTCATCCGAAATGGATTGGTTTTCTTTTGTGATTGGTTCTATAACGATTGCCTGAGGGTCGTTTACTGGTCTGCCAATAATATTGTACATCCAGACAGTTACCTCATCTATTGATGAAATTTCTGAATGGATTTGGTCTGCTAGTCTAAACGACATTGCATTGTAGATTTTTCCAATATGAGATATCGGATTTTTGCCTGCAATTGCCTCTGCCCCGGCAGGTCGGCTAGGCGAAATCACTTGGTTTGCCTTGTTTCCACGTCCCACCTCGCCAGAATCAGCACTATCTGCGGATGTACCCAGAACTGTGAGATAAATTCCATCCATTCCTTTGTTTTTATCATCAAGGCAGTTAATTTCCGAATTTATTTTCAAATCGCTATATTTTGATGCAAACTCAATAATTGCCTGATTCATTTCCTGTTTTTTTGTAAAATAATCTTGCAATGAACTAACATATCTATCGACAAATGCTATTGCTATAGTAAGATCTACTGTTTTACCGTTTCGAAATCCCATTACCTTGACGTCCTCTCCTGCCATAGGAAATTCTGACTTGAATTTTTCTGAATTGATGTATTGTTCTGTCTTGAGCACAAGAGACTCTGTTTGCGTAAAGGGGGCATAACCAACTAGTGCAGAGGTGTCATTTGATACAATATTAGTTGGCTTTTTGAAAATTGACTGTAATTCTGGCGATGTGGGTCCTATTTCCAGCTGAAATTCGATATTTTGGTCTTTGAGATGTCTGAGATTTTGCTCTAACCAAGATCTTGATGTCTCTATTACAAATTCACCAATTGGCAAGACTCTGCCATTAATAGAAAATGTAGCCCTGTCCCCGAGAATTAGCTTCATAGGTTTGATTATTTGCCCGCCGCCAAACTTGTTCTGGGTTTTTCCTGCAACAAGCATTGTCTTGTCCATGTTGTGGTGCTGTATTGCGCCAGTTTCCTTGAGATATAATTTTGATAGCTCTATTGATACCTTGTTCATCAAAAGATCACAAATAGTATCGGGATGGCCTATTCCCTTTCTCTCTACAATTTCAAATTTTTTTTTAAATGTCGGAGTTGCCATTGATGATTCAACAAATACTCTATTCAATCTAGAAACTGCAAGATTTCTATGCTAAATTAGGACAAAATACAATTTCCAAACTTGAGAATTGTTTTGCGAATTAATATCATTCATTGAAGATTTCATATCCATATGAAAAAAGAGGCAGTATTATACGAGAGATTGCCTGATGACAAGGTTCGCTGCCTTGCTTGCGCCAGATTCTGTGAGATGGGCAAAGGACAAATCGGGCTATGTGGAATTAGGGGGAATGAGGACGGCAAGTTAGTACTTTATGTTTATGGCAAAGTGTCTGCAGTGCACATTGATCCAATCGAAAAAAAGCCAGTAATGCACTACCGCCCTGGCACCAAAATATTTTCAATAGGTACTACTGGGTGTAACTGGCTTTGCAAGTATTGTCAGAACTATGATCTGAGTCAAAGAAGGAAAATTGAGGGGGATGACTATACCCCTGAGGAACTGGTTTCAAAGGCAATTCAATACGGATGCCATGGAATAGCATACACATACAACGAACCAACAATTTTTCTAGAGTATGCCCGTGATTGCGGAGTTTTAGCAAGAAAAAAAGGATTGTTTAACATTTTTGTCTCTAACGGATACTGTACGCCTGAATCAGTTTCAATGATGAAGGAATTTTTGGATTGCATTACAGTTGATTTCAAGGGAAACGGCGAGCAAGAGTTTGTTCGAAAGTTTGTTGGAATTCCTAGCTCGCAACCAGTATTTGATACAGTATCGGAGCTAAAAAATCTAAGCGACATTCATTTGGAAATTACAGATCTTATTGTCCCAAAGGTAGGAGACAATTTAGAGCATGCAAAAAAATTATGTAAATTCGTCTATGACGTATGCGGTCCTGAAATGCCGATTCATTTTCTTCGATTCCACCCTGACTATAAAATGATGGATTTTCCTCCAACTCCAACTAAAACACTAGAAAATCATTATGACATAGCAAAACAAGTGGGCCTCAAATACGCATACATTGGAAATGTTCCTGGCCATCCTTACGAGAGCACGTATTGTTCAGAATGTAAAAAAATTGTTGTTCGAAGATATGGAGTCGACATATTAGAGTGGAATTTGGATGAGCATAATCGATGCAAGTTTTGTTCAAACATGATTCCAATTTTCGGAGGACTGGACAAAGATTATCGGGAAAAACGATTTGAATTTGTCATATGAAAAATTCTACAATTACTAATTATTGTTGATTATCGATTTTGAGATTCTAGTTAATAGATTATCAAAAATTTTAACTAATGTTAATTTGCGAGAATGCCATAACAAATGTTCAGATGGCGATTCACAAATGGTTCAATGGAACGATTGATTTTTGCTGTTGATGCCTCTCAGTAATGAGTAGCACTGACATTTTCGCTTTATTGTATGTTAATTTTTGTACCCTTGAATAATTTTGGCATGGTTACTGTAAGAATACCTCGCAAAAATTTAGCCGTGATATTTTTTGCATCTAGATTTTTTGGAAGTTTCAGACTTTTTTTGAAATATTCGTATTCAAAGTTCTTACCACCTTGAGAATCAACATAGGTTTCTCGAAGTTTAGCCTCAACTATAATCATTTCGTTATCATCCAGATACACATTGATGTCTTTTTTTTCTACTAGGGGAAGATCAATTTCCAAAATCCATTTTGATTCGTCTTCCTTGATATACGAGAGCGGGTGAAGGCATTTTTGCTCCTTATCATCTAACAGTCGTATGAAAGGTAATGAAGAAATCCCAATTTCAAAAGAATTGTTTAGCATATTCTCACCGATAGATTGGCGGTACTTTGGAAGGAAGTTGTTTTTCTGATTGGAGTGCATCTATTGTTTCTTGCATCTTGTTTTTATGTTGTATTTTTAGATAATCAATTCTTTTTTGAATGTCGGATGTATCCACATGTAGTTTGAGAAGCTTGGATAGCGAGGTTATTGCAATCACTGATGCTTCTGGGTCTGGAAAGAAGGGATGACATGTCGTATACATCATTAAAAGTGGAATTTTGTAATTTCTAAAGGTAGTAATGATTGCGGCATCTGTTCCAATTATAGAACCTGCGATGAACTTGGGTAGTTCATTTTCATACATGATTTTTTCAAACGACTGATCTGTTGATAGTCCATATGTTTTGATATCTTTGCTATCAGCACTTTGTGTGTCTACTCCACTAGGAACAATAACTTTGTTAATTTTGTTTCTCCTACAAAACTCTGCAATAGATATGACAAAATCTGATGCGATCTCTGGAAAAATTGGAATGTCGGAAATTATTGCATAGAGATTCTCTCTCCTGTAAATTCGTATTGGTCCAAGTACCTCACCATTTTCTATAAACAATGTAGGTGGTAAATCAGGATGGCTGACATCACCTACAAGCTTCATCTGTAAATGAGAAATCAAATAAGAAATCGTAAATGTTCCAATTAGGCCATTTCCAGGAAAACCCAAAAGTAAAATTTTTTCGCTAACCTTTTTGGTCTTGTTTATACGTTTTGAAATACGAATTTCGTTCATCTTGAAATTTTTCTAATACTTAGTCTATAACGTTTTTTTGCTCGTTTGGAAAGCAAACGCATTATTCTTCCAGATATCTCATCAAAGACTTTGCTCAAATCAAATCCGGTTCTTGAGAACATGAATTTTTGATGTGGGGTGATAATTGTTGCAGATACCTCATAGTTGAATCTACTACCTACTCCGTGTAGTTTTTTTACATGAACCTTGGCTTCTTGTAAATCTGGATAGACTTTTTCCAGTTTATCCAGAGTTTTTGTGAATTTTTGAGTCACGATATTGGCGTTATCATCGTTTGGCATTCCGACAATAAAGAGAGGAATTTTGCTTTTTACTCTGGTCGTTAGAAGATTTAGTATGTCTCTGTAAGTTATGATTCCCTGCAGACTATTATGCAAAGTGACAAGACAGAATGTTGTGTCGGCATGGAGCATTGAATCTATTATTTCTCCAAGGTCTGAGTGTGGCCCACAAACAGCAAGTCTGTTTGTTCCAATATTTCCCACATTTGATTCGCGTAATTTCTTTGAACCAAGATCCATTCTGCCAGTTCTTTCTGGTGGTAAAAGTGTTTGAAGTAGATGATATGATGTTAAAACCTGTAATACTTTATCGCCATCAACTACGGGAAGATGATCTAACCTTTTGTTTGTCATTATTTTTTTTGCGAATGAGAGTGGGACTTTTTTATCAATAACTAGTGGATTGGGCGTAAAAATCTGATTTGCTTTTATCCATTTGTTGTCAAGCTCGGAGATTAACTTTAGAATGTCTTTCGCTCTAATAGTACCTATAACGTTTTGGCTATCAACTACTGGAGCTTCTCTAATTCTATTATGTGTGATTATATTTACCGCATTTTTTATCAAATCACCTTTTTGCAACGTTGGTACTGCACGCAAAAATGGTCTTACATTCATGTTGAAAATATCTTTACCCGAAAGAAGATCTCGTATGTTTACGCACAAAGTCGCTTGTTTTTCCCTACAAAATGCATCAAATGAGTCACTCTGTGATAATGTGTTAATTGTATGAGAAACGGAATTTGACGGGTCTATTATGACAGGTTTAGATATCAGCGAGTCAATTTTTTTGTCCATTATTTTACTGAAATGTTCATGAATTACTTCCAAAGTCATAAACTCACTGGTTTTATTGAGCAGTTAAATAAATGGCACAATTTTCATTGTTGATATTCAGAGTTGAAATTCTTCTGGTTATATTTAAAAAAACAGAAATTGTAGATAGTTGTGAAATTAAAAAATTCCAGTCTTGATCAGGCAATTCGAAAATCAATTACAGTATCACAAGACATGACGTTTCTACAAGTGCGTGAGATTTTATTAAAACATCATGTTGGACGACTTCCAGTATTAGATAATAACAATAAACCAGTCGGCATAATTACTGAGAAAGATTTTGTCCGTGCAATATACAAGCTTACCGAAAAAACTATTGATAGAATTCTAGTAAAGGATTTCATGTCAAAGAATCTCATAACAATAAAAAAAACAGATACGATTTATGATTGTGCAAATCTTATGAGAAACAATAAGATCAGCTCAATTCTTGTTATGAATGACGATGGAGAATTAGAAGGAATTGTAACGAAGACAGATATTGCGTCCGTATTTTTGACTCAGTCTGTAGACATACTCAAAGTCAACGAGATTATGACTCCAAATATAATAACAGTAATGCCTGCTGATTCCTTGCTATTGGTTGAAAGCTTGCTGATAAAAAATCGAATATCCAGAATAGTAGTAGAGAGAAATAAACGCCCTGTAGGAATAATTACAAATAGGGATTTTTTGCCAGCAAAAATGCCACGTTGGATTAGAGAGTATGCAGATCCAAACGAGGTGGAAAAATATAGACTAGACCCACGTCCAGACGAATTTAGAATGAATCAACTTTCCTATATTCTCTCATTTAGAGCAGAGGATATTATGACACCAAAACCAATTACCGTAGAACACAATGAGGACGTATCTTCTGCAGTTCTCATCATGATAAGAAATGGAATTAGTGGTTTACCTGTAATCAAAAAGAAATTCTTATGCGGGATTATTACAAAGTCAGATATTGTAAAGGCTGTAGCGGGCTAGTAAACACTACTTCGACTCGCATGGATGAATGTACAAAAATAGCGATATGTTTCTTGAATTTCTAAGCAAAATGCTAACTGGTTTTTATGGCATTGCTCTAAAAGATTGAGATAACTTGCCTATCTCATCTTGGTTTTAAATGGTATTAACAATATTATCTTCATTTACTCAAACTACAGTGGTTCCACTTTTTATCTGTAATTTCAACGGAATGTAAAAGCCGATATTTCTAACTTGAGCTGTCATTTGGAAATACAATGATTACCATGTAAGATGTGGATTTAGGTTGTTTTGACTCTAGTTGATTATGTTTTTTTTTAAAGATGAGACACATTTTATTTAGAAATTTAGTATCTTTCATTTTGTTTTTGGTCACAATTGAATAATCTTTTTGACCCTCTATCAGGTATGGTTTCTGCATGAGCAAAGTTTAGAGTCTGTATAACCATACTGATAATGCACATACAAAGAATTTCACTTGTTTAGTTTTTATTTGATGATTATACACAGTTCAGAAAAACCCAAAAATATTATATCATAAACAGAAATATTTCTGGATTGAAATTTAAAATAGAATTTTCTCGTTACAAGTTATTTTTTCTATACTTGATTATCCTTCAGATGCGGATTTTCCACCGTCTATGTTAAGGATAGTACCAGTAATCCATTTTGCCTCATCTGAGGCCAAAAATAAAGCTGCGTTAGAAACATCCTCAGGATCACCTATTCTGTGTAATGGTTGGCGCTCTTCGAGTACTTTACGGGCTTGTGGATCTTCCAAGTAAGGCTTCATCATTCCCGCATTGATTATTCCCAGATTAAGGCAATTGCATCTAATGTTTCTTCGTGCATATTCAACTGCTATTGATTTTGTAAACATGGAAATTGCAGCTTTTGTAGCTGAATAAACTGCCAAGTGTACACGTGGAATAGCACGCTCGCTGGAAATAGAGCCGATATTAATGATAGAGCCACCTTTATTTTCGATCATTTTAGGAATTGTAGCCTTGATGACCTTGAAGACGCCCAAAACATTAGTATTTACGAGCTCTTCAATTTCAGAGTTTTTCATTTCATGAAAATGAATCGCGTCATTAATTTTTGCTGCGTTGTTTACAAGAATATCGATTTTACCATATTTTTCTACAATTTGCTCAATTACACTTAGGACTTGAGATTCGTTGTTAATATCACAAGACATGACTACTGCGTATTGCTTGTTCTTGATTACAGAGCTGGCTTTTTCTAGAGATTTTAGATTTCTTCCAAGCATTATAACCGTAGCACCTTCATCAACGAATTTTTTTGACATATCCGCACCAATATCACTTGATGCACCGGTGATTACAGCAATTTTATTTTTAAGCCTCACAGTAATCCTAAGTATATTTGATCTACTTGCTCTTAAGATTTTACTTTACTATCATGACTGGTATTGGAGATTTGTGTAAAACATAATTCGATACACTGCCTAGAAAAACCTCTTTGACAGCACTTCTTCCGCGTGAGCCAATTACAACTAGATCAATTTTGTTATTTTTTGATTTGATAAAACGAACCAAGACATATCCGGGACTGCCATAGTCTATAACCGTTCTAAAAGATACATTATTTTTTTTGCAGATTTTTCCTGCCTTTTCAAGTATCTTTTCGGCATATTTTCTCTCCTCTATTTGGCAACGGATTGGATCCATTATCTGCACTTCAATACTTGGAAAAATACTAACACAATACATCAAGATAATATCAGAATCAAGTTTTTTTGAGAGAAAAATTCCGGCATCTAGTGCTCGAAATGAATTATCAGAACCATCTAGTGGCACAAGAACTGTCCTTATGTTTTGCAATTAGTGTAATTTTGTATTTTATTGTAGATAAATTAAGGTCAAATTATCATAGATGAATTTCAGCTAAAGGAATTAACATATACTTGATAAATTCTAAACAAATTCATGCAGAAAAATGATCTCAAAGACTGGTCAGAAATTGAAAACTGTGTAAAAATTCTAGTCGAAAAGATCCAACATACTGGTAAAGAATTCAAGGCTATTTACACAATCAGTCGAGGTGGTCTAGTTCCTGCCCGGCTAGTAGCTGATAGGTTAAACATCAGACTAGTTCTAGTCGATGAGGAAACAATTCCAGATGAAGCATTGTTTGTAGACGACATTTATGATACTGGAGAGACATTTCGAAAAATTATGCCGAGAGTAGAAAATACCGATTCGCTAGTCTTTGCCACTCTGTTTGCACGAAGAAAACAACACTATCCTAGACAGCTGATCTATGCAAAACTGACCGATGATTCAGAATACATTGTGTTTCCATGGGACAGATTTGAGAGAGGATTTTCTAATTAAGAATAGTTATTGCGGCTTCATTCGCAATAGTATCTGTTCCGTTATTTTTCTCATCTCAGAGTCAGACCCAATTCCGCAAAGTCTCACAATATCCGACGAGGTAATCATTCCTACTAGTCGGTTATCCTTAACTGCAGGTAATCTGTGAATTTTTCTAGTCTTCATGAGTTGAGCTGCTTCCCAAACAGAATCATCGGGATTAATTACTACTACGGGTGAGGACATGGCTTCTTTTACACTAGTATGCATTGGTTTTCCCTTGGCAATAATTCTCCTAGTCATGTCTCTCTCGGTGATTATTCCCATGACGATTCCTTTTTCTAGAACAACAATAGCTCCAATAGATGCATCATCCATCATTTTTGCAGCATCTTGAACCGTCATTGACGAATCAATAGAAATGACATTTTTTTTCATCAGATTTCTAACAAGCTCTGTCATGATAAAAAAACTAGTTCGTTGCTTAAAAGAATAAACCATGATTATCAAAGCTAGGATTGTGTGAAAATCAAGATTGGAATTTTTACTCAGATATTAAATAAGAAAAATTATTTTTCTTTTCTAATGACCATTTTGAACGATTTGGATGGTTACGAGTCTAAAAAAGCCAAAGAGTCATTGAATATGCTTCTAGCAGACAGACGTAACGAGTTCAAGGAATTAGCAGACGGTATGGGAATACCTACAACTTCAAAGAATTGGGAGCAGACAATTTTGAAGTTTTGTTTAGATTTCAATGAATGTTTCTATGTAATAACAAGGCAAGAGGGGCCAAATGATCAGACAGAAGACAGTCATAACAAGATTCACCAATGCATGACTTTGATACGACAGATAGGCCGAGGAAAGAAAAGTATGACGGAACTGACACATCTTCAAAATGCTGCATATACCTTGGGTGAAGAATTCAAGACTATCTACAAACGATTAAGCTAAGGAAGCACGGTGATTTGATTTTCAATTAGGTTTCGGTACGCCCACTCTAAGAGTTCTTTTTTGGTATGCGACCATTTGATATGCCCGGAATATTCTGTTTTGTTTTGAATTAATCTTGGGTAAGCACCAAGTGGACATTTTTCAAAATTATCAACTATGTATCCAATTATTTTTTCCCGATGTCCTGCAAGATGAATCATCCATTGCTTTTTTTCTGCATAAATCAGTCTAGGTTTATCACAGAAAACACAATACGCGTTATTGTGCATACTCATTGTCTTACCATTGAGTATGATTTGTCTTCAGTAGTTCTTTGTTAGAGTTAACCAAAACCGGTGAATCAGAAAGCTCGTTTGGGTTCATAGAAAAGATCAGTTTGGTAGAAAATTTTACAATGTTTGGACGTAGGCTTTTTGCACTTTGGAGAATTTTTTTACTATGAAGTCTGTTCAGCCTGTCGACTATAGTCATCATTATTTGGGATTTTATTTTTGTATCAACTACAAATGATGCTTTACCCTTTAGCTGAAAGCCAACTAGATTTTTCTTGTCAAATACCAACACACTGGACCAGGAATTTTTTGAAATATTTCTAAAAGTTTTGTGACGAAAAATTTCAAGCCAGTAAATCACTCCATTTGAATCAATGTGAAAAGCTGTCCTAGGTGAGACATTTGCAATTCCACGATACGAAGTACCAATAATGAGTATTTTTTCTTTAGATATGAGCTTCTTTACTTTATCAGGAATTACAGACACGGATTATAAAATGAATTTTTTTATAATAAAATCAGAACCTGATTATCATATTTGATATCTATTTTATGATTAGAACCGAACAAAGCGCATGATTAGCAATTTTTGATGAGATAGAACCTAAAAGAAACTTGATTACTGCTCCTAATCCTTTGCTTCCAACTATAATTAGATCTATATTGTGTTGCTTTGAATATTTGACAATCTCATCTGCGATATTTCCCTCCTTTGTAATAATTCTGGACTTGATGCCCTCTTGATCAGTTATTTTTTGTGCTTTTTGCATGACATCCTTTGCGTATTTGCGAAGAATTTTAGTGTATTCTGAGCCTGCCAATATGTTGGATTTAGTTGTCTTTTCGATAACGTGGATGAGGGTTAACTCGGAACCATATGATTTTGCCATATCACAAGCAATTCTAATTGCCTTCTCAGAGTATTTTGAACCGTCACAGCAGACAAGTATTTGGGAAAATATTCTCATCAATTTTGATCTATCTAGTAAAGATGAAAAAAGCATTTAACAATTTATTTGATTTTTAAAATTGGAAAAGGACGAAAATGCATAAAAAGTCATACTATCGTACGCTCAACTAGGTTATTACACCTTACATTTCCGTCCGTGCGCAAGACGAATCTTGCACAAATCGTATACGTTAAGAAAATAGATAAACTATATGCACGATTATCAAAAACTGAGAATCGTTACTTACTATCATTGATAATCTAAAAAAGATTTTAAATTAAAAGAGCAAATCAGATTGCATGGAAAATAAAATTAAAAGAATTATTGTGCCAATGGACGGGTCAAAGACATCATTTAGAGCCCTTGCAGAGGCAATAGAGGTCGCCAGAGCATGTCATGCAACAATTCTAGGTATACATTCGATCCCATTCTTGCCAGCTGATTTTATGCCTTCGGTGGTACCATACAAAATCTATCAGAAAAAAGAGGCTGGCAAGTTTTTTGAAGATGCAAAAAACAGGTCCGCAAAACTGGGAATATTGTTCTCTTATGCAATTACATACGGGAGTCCAGTTGAGCAAATTCTTGCAATTGCCAAAAAGAAAAAGGCAGATCTCATAGTAATGGGTGCAAGAGGAAAAGGCAGAGTTTCTGAGCTTTTCCTTGGAAGTGTCTCAAATGCAGTACTTCACAAGTCATCGGTTCCAGTTCTATTAGTAAAGTGAGAATGTATCAGAGAATCCTTGTGCCATTTGATGGTTCAATGCACTCTAAAAAATCACTCAATCATGCAATAGAGATTGCCAAGGCATCTAATGGGATAATCTATCTGTGTACGATTATATCCATAAATCCAATAGTTCCTCCAGGCTCACTTTTTGGACTAGTCAAGAGTGCATCAAGAGCCCAACTCCAAAAAAAATTACTCACTTCTGCAAAAAAAGATGCAAAATTAATGGAACAGGAACAAATCGCATATTGTAAAGCAAGGGGAGTAACTGCTCATTACAAAACTATTATCGATGGAAATGTTGTAGAGGAAATACTTGGGTTTGCAAAAAACAAGTCTATTGATCTAATTGTAATAGGCAGTCAAGGTTTGCAGAAAATAAACAAGATCAGGATTTTGGGTAGTGTTAGCAGAAAAATATCAGAGCTGGCTAGCTGTCCTGTTTTAATCATAAGATAATCACTTTCTATGTTTTGCTAAGATGTTAAGCACTATTTGATCCGGTATTTGATCAAACTTGCGATAAAACTGACCCACTGAGGAAAATGTCATTGGTATTTCTAAGGATACTATTTTGATTCCAAATCTTTTGATTATCTCATGAGTTGTAAATGGAATGACAGGAGTAGCCAAGATAACACTCTCTGGATTTTTTTTCTCAAGCCATTTTAAAATTACAGATACTGTTGCCCCAGTAGCTATTCCATCATCCACTAACAGTATGGTCTTGCCTTGGAGTGCATAGTTAGTGTGTCCTCGGTATGCTTGGATTTGTCTAGTGACTTCGGCCTTTTTTTTGTCAACTTCCTCTTGGAATCTAGAGTCCTCAGAGTACTTGCTCCAATTTTGCCCATAAAATAAGACACCATCAAATGTAACAGAGCCAATAGCATATTCAGGATAATCTGGAGGAGTAATTTTTTTGGCAATAACTACATCCAAAGGCAATCCAAGATTTCTTGCAATTTCATCTCCAACAATCACTCCACCCCTAGGAATTGCCAAGATGAGGCAATCCTTTCCTTGTATAAGCGGTTCAAGTTTTTCTGCAAGGAGTTTTCCAGCATGATGTCTGTCATGAATGCTGACTGTCAAAATTAGCCTCTTTTGCTAATGCAGAGACAATATCAGATTTTGTAACAAGTCCAACGAGTTTGCCGGATTTGAGAACAGGTATACCACTAATTCCGTATCTATACATGATTAAAGCGGCAAGTGAAACATCATCAGTTGGCTCTACTGTCACAGGGTTTTTGCTCATAATGTCTTCGGCTCTGAATGTGAGAGTATAGTTTAGCTGGTTTACATTGAATTGGCTTGGAATATTGCTATACCAAACATCGCGTAGCTCACTAGTATCAGTAAATGCACCAAGACGGTTTGGAATCCTAGCTGGGATAAAATCACGATATGTGATTATTCCAACCAGATTTTGGTTTCTCATTACTGGGACACGTGAGATTTTATTATTGATCAAAATACTCTCGACAATAAACAGCGAGTCTCCTGTAGACACTGTTATTACTTTGTCCGTCATGATCTGTGAAATTTTGTACTTCTCAGATTGCTGAATTAGAAAATTAAAAACCAAGTCAGTCTTGGTTACAATTCCCTCCATAGATTTATCGTCTCGCAATATTACAAGTGAACTGATATTGTTCTGCTTCATTATTTGGGCACAATTATAGATAGAATCACTTTTTTGTGCAGTTATCAGATTTTTTGACATCAAGTCTTGTACGCGAAGAGAGCCCAGTGTTTTGTTATTTAATGGCCACAGTGAACGCATGATGTCTTTATCTGTAATAATTGCAATTGGGGAAAAAGTTCTATCGATTACAACAAGGCGTCCGATTCTGTATTTTTGAATCACCTCTATGGCATCTAGAATGCTTATTTGTGGGGTAATTGTGATTGCTTTTTTGATCAAAGCGCTTCGGAGACCGGGATTGGGCAGCTTCATTATGTTTCGTTATTTTACAACTAAGACTGGGATTGGAGATTTGTGTACAACATAATGAGATACGCTGCCTAGAATGAATTCCTTGACATTGCTTTGTCCACGAGAACCCATTACTATTAGGTCAGCTTTTTTATTTTTTGCAAAAGAAACTAGCTTAAAGCCTTCGTTTCCGCAAAGAATTTTCTCGTAAAATAGAACGCCGTTTTTTGCGCATCGTAGCTTTGCGTTTTGAAGGATTTTTTTTCCGGTAATGGTAAATGCTCGTCCCAATTTTGATTTTGGCTTTGCGACATTTACTGAAAAAAGCGGAATCACAAATACTCCTATGATAGCTCCCTGGCTTTGTCTTGCAAGATTGATTGCTTGGTCTAAAGCCTTAGATGAGGAATTTGAACCGTCAAGTGCGACCATAATTTTTTTTATTTCTGTCAAGTTGTGAAATCTAGACTTTCATGCAAATTAAAAAGGCACGTCGATTATCCATTATGATTTTCAAGCTTGATAATTCGCTTTTCATCTATTATAGTTGAGTCTCATCTTGGGTGTAATGGCACAGACTCAGCAAAACATACTTGTCAGAGATATTATGACTAGATCACTGATTACAGTAGATGCATCAGCTACTATCAACGAGGCTGCAAAATTGATGGAAAAAGCCAAAGTAGGCTCGGTTGTAGTTACTGAAAATAAAATTCCCATAGGAATAATGACAGATAGAGATTTTGCAATAACCATAGCTGCTCATGCATATCCAATTCAAACCAAGGTAAAGCAGGTCATGTCAGCTCCACTAGTTCACATTAGATCAGATGATGAGGTCTGGACAGCTGCGGATATCATGTATTCAAGAAAAATCAGGAGATTGCCAGTATTAGATGAGGATGAATTACTAGGAATTGTTAGTGCGACGGATTTTGTAAAGCTGTATACTGTATGTAACAGAGAAGATATGAGAAAGATGTACTTTCATGCACTAACTAAAATTTTTGATGATAATAACGAACCTATCTAATCAAATGTGCAAGAAGGTTTCCAACTAAATATGCGACACTAGCTGTAATTGAACCCACAAGCAATGTCACCATACCTGATCTTAGTAGTGATTTTTTTACAATTTTTCCCTTGATTATTCCAATGAGAAAAAATCCAATACTTGTTGAAATGACAGAATAGATAAAGCTCTCAGAATTGAGATGAATTCCGGTAAAATAGATAAACAAGAACGGAATTAGCGGTATAATTCCTATTGATACAAATCCATACATTGTACTAGTGGCAGTATCAAGAGGTTTTCTACCATCTTCGATTAGTCCCAGTTCCTCTTTCATCATGGTGTCAACCCAAACTTTTTTTCTTGCTGTTATGACTTTGACAATTTCATCTAACAGTTCCGCAGTAAATCCCTTTTTTGCATAGATTTCACGAATTTCTTGACGCTCAGATTCCTCCATGTTTTCAATTTCCCATTCTTCTCTGGCGCGCTCTTTTTGGATGTATTCTATTCTGGCCCTTGATGCCTGATAGTTTCCTACGGCCATTGAAAATCCATCAGCAAACAAGTTGGCAAAACCCAGAATTACTACTATCATTGGGGATAATGATGCACCAATAGCGCCTGCAACCACAGCAAATGTTGTAACCGAGCCGTCAAAAGCTCCGTAAATGAAATCCTCAAAGTGCCACTTCATCATACATTTGAATCAAAATCAAGTTAATAACAAATAGAAAAAAATCAATGATGATAATTAGAAATTTTTCATATATCCATGTCTGATTTTAGACAAATTTATTGTTCGATATTTGCTTTTTGTAAATTGCCATGTGAAGTCATGTTCATCATACCCATCATTTGATGCATGTGTTGTGGATCACGAAACATCATTTGATGCATATGATTTACTAAATTAGGATCCATCATCATTTGTCCCATCATTTGATTCATGTGTTCTGGATTTTTCATCATCACGTTATGCATTTTTTGAATGGCTTGAGGATTAGCCATTATTTTATTCATCCATTCATTCATTGTCTCTGGGTCTGACATCATTTGTGTCATCATTTGTTGACGTGTCATGAAGATGTTACCAGGCACATATGAAAAAATGACAAATCCCAATCCAAATCCCATAGAGAAAGCTACAATTGCAATTACAATCCATGTTGATTGTTTAACCATATTTAGAAGAACTGATTTTTGTATATACTATGTGCATATAATTTTCATTTCTGATAATTCACGAAATTATCAGCTTTGAGATTTGTCATTATTCCATAAATACGATTTTTTTTTATTTCTTGTATGTCTTCTATTCAGACAACCTCTGAGGGAATACCGGTTATTGTCCTAAAGGAGGGATCCAAACAGTCCCGTGGAAAAGACGCTCAAAAAAACAACATTAATGCTGCCAAGATAATTGCAGAGATAATCTCATCCAGTCTAGGCCCACGTGGAATGGACAAGATGCTGGTAGATTCTATTGGTGATATTACTATCACAAATGACGGAGCAACAATTCTAAAAGAAATAGACGTTCAGCATCCTGCTGCAAAAATGATGGTAGAGGTTGCCAAGGCAACTGACTCTGAGGTCGGAGACGGTACAACCCCAGCAGTAGTAATTGCTGGAGCATTGTTGGAAAAGGCTGAGGGTTTAATTGATAATGATATTCATCCAGTAATAATAGCTGACGGTTACAAAAAGGCCGCAAAAAAAGCAATCATATTTTTGGAGGAAATTGCAAAAAAGGTAGATATTTCAGATAAGCAGACATTTGAGAAAGTAGCTCGCACATCAATGCTCACAAAATTAGTAGCAATAGAGGCTGCTGACCTTGCAAAGATAGTAGTTGATGCAGTTATTTCTGTAATGGAAGAAAAGGATGGAGGATACAAGGTAAATATCGGAAACGTCAAAGTTGAGAAAAAAACCGGTGGCTCTATTTCTGATAGTCAGCTAATCAACGGAATAGTTCTGGATAAGGAAGTTGTTAACAATAACATGCCAAAAAAAATACAAAATGCCAAGATCGCACTAATATCTGCTCCACTTGAAATAGAAAAGACGGAATTTGAAGCAAAGATCAACATCTCAACTCCTAACCAAATCAAATCATTCATGGAAGAGGAGAATCTTATTCTCAAAGAAATGGTTGAGAAAATAAAAAAAATTGGTGCTAATGTTGTGTTATGCCAGAAGGGAATTGACGACATAGTTCAACATTATTTGGCAAAGGCAGGAATTCTAGGAGTTCGACGTATCAAGGAATCTGATATGACAAAGCTTTCAAAAGCAACTAGCGGTAGGATTGTCGGCAATATTGATGATCTAACAGAAAAAGACCTTGGGCAAGCACAAAACGTGGAGGAAAAACAGATTGAGGATGACAATTGGACGTATGTTGAAGGATGTAAAAATCCAAAGGCTGTAACGTTTTTGGTTCGTGGGGGTTCTCAAAGAGTTGTTGACGAAGTGGAACGGGCAATTCATGATGCATTAATGGTTGTCAAGGATGTAATTGAGAGACCATTTTTCGTTGCTGGTGGAGGATCACCTGAAGCATTTTTAGCAACAAAGCTTCGAGTTTGGGCCCAGTCACTTTCAGGCCGCGAACAATTAGCAGTAGAAAAATTTGCCGAGGCTTTAGAATCAATACCTATTTCGCTAGCTAGAAACTCTGGTATGAATCCAATTGACGCAATAACGCAGCTAAGGGCAAAGCAAAGTGCTGGGGAAAAATATACGGGTGTTGATGCAGTAAATGGAATAATTGGAGATATAGAAAAAATAGATGTCTTAGAACCAATCAAAGTAAAGGAGCAAGTCATCAAATCTGCAACAGAAACTGCAAACATGATTTTACGGATTGATAATGTAGTGGCTGTATCAAAGTCCTCAGCATCAGCACAGATGCCAAACCAGCCTCCTGGAATGTACTAGTTGAGAAAAATAATAATCACAAAGGCAAACGGACAAAAGGCGGCCTTTGATCCTAACAAAGTAATTACAACTTGCATCAGAGCTGGTGCTGATCCTGTAATTTCAAAACGAATTGCAAGACAGGTTCACTCCAAAGTTCGGTACGGAATGACTACAAAAGAAATTTACAAAATCGTCCTTCAGTTATTATCAGATAATGCGACTCCTGCAATAAAACAGAGATACAAGCTAAAAGAGTCCATAATGAAGCTAGGTCCAGCTGGATTTTCTTTCGAGTATTATGTTGGACAAATATTGCGTCATTATGGATATAAGATTCTCGGTATTGGAATAAAAATCCAAGGAAGATGTGTAATACATGAATCAGACTTGTCTTTAGAATCTAACGATGAGAAAAAATGGCTTGTAGAGTGCAAATATCATAATTTCCCAGGCAGGTATACAGGTCTTAAGGAATCATTGTACACACATGCAAGATTTTTGGACCTATCTGACAAGTTCGACAACGAAATGCTAGTATGCAATACCAAGGTATCACCTGATGCAATAACTTATGCAACATGCATAGGTCAGAAGATTCTTTCATGGCGGTTTCCTCCTCATATGGGATTAGAAAAAATGATAGAGGAGAAAAAGCTCTATCCAGTTACCATTTTAGGCCCAAGCAAAAGAGAGTTGGAAATATTGTCACAAAATAAGATGATGATAGCAAAGGATTTGCTCGATATTGACATTTACGAATTTGCTCAGAAAACAAAGATTTCAATTAAGAGGCTAGTTAACATGCAAAGACTCACTAACCAGATAATTAGCTAAGAAGTTTTTCTGCCTGAGTGATATTATTTTTTATAATATTAGCTGATTTGCAAAGTTGATCTTTTTCATTTTGTGTGATTGGTATTTGATGTATTTTTACAATCCCATGTTTGTTAACTGTGATAGGAACGCCCATGCATAAATTTTCAAATCCGTATTCTCCCTTAAGAAGTACAGATGCAGGTGTCTCTAGTGATTTATTATTGATTATGGCTTTGGCAATATCAAAAGTATTTTTTGCAATGCCATAGACAGAACTTCCTTTTGTTGAACGCAAATCTTTCCAATAAAATCTTACTTTGGATGTAATTGTGTCAATTTGATTTTGATCAAGTAGTTCAGTAACATTTGTGCCACCAAATTTTGCATGAGAGAAAATTGGAACCATTGAATCATCGTGTTCGCCCATCACTAGTGCATCTGTGATATGTGATTGGTCAGTACCAAATTGGTGCGCCAATAAAAATCGAAATCTTGACGAGTCAAGACTGGATGCGACACCTATCGTATTTTTTTGTATAACGTATTTTGATGCCAAAAATGTTAGAACATCGACAGGATTGGTAACAATCAATATTTTGGATTCAGGAGCAAATTTTGCAATATCTTGCATGATTTTTTTAATCATCAAAGTATTTTCTGACATCATATCAGTTCTTGCAGCAGAATGTTCTCCAATGCTTGCTGCAATAATAATTACATCAGAATTTGCAATCTTGGAATAATTTCCAGTTCCCATTACAGAAATTGATGAATTAGATGGAATTGTATTTGCCAAATCTAGTGCCTCACCTATTGCCTTTTTCTCTGTTCTATTGACAAGTAATACATCATCCAAGCCAGACGAGGTACACAAAAATGCGATTGCTGAACCTACTCTGCCAGTACCAATTATTGATATCAACTCAATCTGTTAGCCCTACTCGCTTTATCTGAATTGTGCCCAAAAGTTGTTTGGTATCAGCAATATCATAGTACTGCAAGACTACTTCCTCTTCACTTATTATCACAATAGTGTCCTCTTGTCCTGGCTCGAGGAGTTTTGTCTTTAAACCAATTGTGTCCACGTAGAACAAATGAGGTGATGTATCGGCGTTTTTTACAGTTAGTATGTAAGCAAAGCCTGTTCTAGATATCAAATCTGGATTTGTACCCGAGTTTCCTATGATTCCGACAATTGCTGCTTTGCCATCTATTTTTCTAAATTCTACTGTTTGTTTGATTTGTTCTGGGAATAAAATGTTAACATGTCGAACGTTTCCTAGTCCTGCAAAAATCACAATACCACCAAATGCTGCAATTGCAATTATCAAAGCTAAAACTACAAATTTTTTTTCGCTATTCACATGATAAAATCATAAATTATTCTATATTTAATGAAAAGATAATTTTCAGAAATGAAATTCTCAGAGAAA
>OMIR01000044.1 GCA_900299125.1 Nitrosopumilales archaeon
ACTGTTTCGTATGAGAGATTTCTTACTTTGATAATGCTTGGATATAGACTTGCAAAATCCATAACTGTGACATTAAAATGAATTCCCTCTGTTGGTTCTACAACCAAACCGCCTCGATATTTTTTATCTTTGATGATTGCATCATTCATGACCCCTTGAGATTTCGCATCAAGTTCGTCTCGTCTTGGAATTAGTGCATTTCTTTGACGGTGTTCATAGTATAACAGACTTCGAATCCATTGTGATACTCCCATTCTAGCAATATCATCTATGGGCATTCTGGCAATTCTTGATATTACAACTAGAAGATTCATCAATAAATCACTGTTGAAACTAGTCAGTTTGTATGTGAGTCGAGCGTCGTTATAGCAATAGCTTGCTAGTTGGTAGTTTGTTAGTTGGTCCAACTCTACACCATAATCTAATTTTGATTCGTTGAGTAAAGCTAGTGATACACTATTTAAGGAAAAATCAGTATACTTGTGGGAGAATGCGTAAATCTGAAATGATCTGTTTGACATTGTTCTGTAAAGATCGATATGAACGCCGTGTTTTAGCGTGGCAGAATCTTTCATCATGTAAAGAGGGCCATCAGCATTTTTGATTCCCAACCTTTCTGCTCGGTTGTACAAGTATGGCATATCAAAATCATCACCATTGAAAGTGATAACGAATGGGTATTGGCTAATTAACTTGAATGCATCCTCTAACATTTTCTTTTCTTCTAATTGTGAATAAAAGACAGCATTAACACCAGATGGTAATTCATTTTTACCGTCATTAGAACCGTCCTTGCGTAGGACAAAAATTTGTTTTAGTCCATCTGTCCCCTCAAAACCTATCGCTGTCACTCTTTTTTCAGCAATTTTAGGATCGGGTATTCTTCCAATTTCTGCTTCGACTTCTATATCAAAACTCAACCTTTTGATCTTTGGAATTGGCTGATTTAGTAACTCTGCCCATCCAGAAATATAATCTTGAAATTCTTTTGTATTTACAATACCCTTTACAGTATTTACATCTAGCAGAAGACTCTTCATTGCAAGTGTTACATCCTCTGTGACTTCAAAATTATGTGGAACTATCTTTCCATCCTTAATTTCATAAAATCTTCCTACTATTAGTCCTCTATCATACAAATAATTCTCATAATACTTGATGTCTGATTCCCATGTTTCCACTACATTTCTTATGCTTTTATCAGTTTGAGTTCCACCAATTGCCAAAGGATCTGCTACTGTAATTTTTGAGACTTCTTCTTCTCTATCCTTAAGAAAATCTTTTTTTTTCACAATTTCGATTTTTAATACATCTTTTCTTGTAGTAAGAAATGATAATTCTTCCGGATGAAGTTTTGAATAACAGTAAGGTTTGTGTTCAATCTCATCTGGCCACAATATGACCTTCTCACTATTTGGATCATAGAACTTTAACATGGCACATTGTCTTTGACTGTCATAGGTTGCAGAGACTAGAAGTGATGGCCCGAGTGTTTTTAGCGGCTGGTCTGACATTTGATTTACCTTTTTGGCTCATCAACTAAAGAGCTAGCCCATCTGCGAATTTTATTTTTATCTAGTTTGATAATTTCTATTCCGGCCTCTTTCATTAGATCATAATCTGTTTCTGGATAAGTATCAAGACATACGATTTTTTTTATTCCAATTGTTATAGCCATTTTTGAGCACTCTAAACATGGGACGAATGTGGTGTAAAGTATGGCATCCTTGGTTCCAGCTTCAATACCCATTATCGCACAGTGCATTATTGCATTAGCCTCAGCATGATTACACAAACACCTGTCAAGACTTGCCCCGGATTCTATTTTTCCTTCCATTCTAAGCTGGCATCTTTTACAACCTCCTTCAAAGCAGTTTTTCACACCTGGTGGAGTTCCATTGTATCCTGTAGCAATCTGACGATTATTTCTCACAATTACTGCACCAACCTGTCTAGTCATACAATTCGATCTTAGCTTTGCAAGCTCAGCTTGAAGCATGAAATACTCATCCCAATTAGGGCGGTCAAAATTCACACACATCAATAATTGTCTGGCTATGCAATATTTACGTCGATCCATTATTTTATTCAGAATTAACCCATGCATTACAATTGATGACTCGAAACTATAAAATTCAAAGATCAAGTCTTTTGTATTGTTGACAAATTTCATTCAGCACAAGTTCATCAAGCCAAACATGGTTGAATCAAGAGAATACCAAACCGCATTGGCAAATCAAGCAATATCTGAAAACTGCCTTATAGTTTTACCAACAGGTCTTGGTAAAACTACCGTTGCATTACAAGTAATTGCAAATTATCTATCTCGTGGAACCGGGGGTGTTTTATTTTTAGCTCCAACAAGAGTTCTAACTAATCAACACTATGAGTTTTTGCGTAATAATCTAAATCTTGAAGATATTGGATTATTAACTGGTGAAGATACTCTTGCAAAAAGAAAAAAAAATTGGACAAATTCTGTTATCTGCGCTACACCTGAAATCACAAAAAATGATTTGGACAGAGAAATAGTATCTATAGATCAATTCTCTCTTGTAATATTCGATGAGGCGCATAGAACAATAGGCGATTATGCTTATTCTAGTATAGCAAATAGATTTGCAAGTAAAAATGTCAGAATAATTGGAATGACTGCAACATTGCCCGCAGAAAAAGAAAAGGCAACTGAAATCATTACGACACTACGAATCGCCAGTGTTGCGCAACGTACAGAGGAAAGTCCTGATGTTTCGCCATACATACAAAAGACAAATACGAATTGGGTAAAAGTTGATCTTCCACAAGAAATGAAAGAAATTCAATATTATCTTAGAAAGGCACTTGAAGCCAGGCATACTGAGCTAACAAGATGTGGTTTGAGACTTTCTACAAATGTATCCCTTTCACAGTTGTTACGTGCACGAGATTTTGTAATCCGACAAAATAGACGTGCCGCAAAGCCATTATTTACAGCAATTCGATTACACTATGCCCTAAATATTTTGGAAGCTCACGGCGTTACATCATTCTTGAGATTCGCTGAAAGAACTCGAGAAAAAAAAGGGGCAGGAATTAAAGAACTATTTGAAAGTGATCCTAATTTTATGAGGGCCATGGAATTTGCAAAAGAAGCTCAGAAAAAAGGAATAGAACACAGTAAAATTACTAAATTGGCAGAAATCATCAAATCAATTTCTGGGAGGGCAATTGTATTTACCAGTTATAGGGACTCTGTTGAAATCATACATGAAAAACTAGTTAGTTTGGGAATTTCAGCAACATTCCTAATCGGTAAAGCTGGTGAAACAGGGTTAAAACAAAAACAGCAAGTAGAGACAGTACAGAAATTTCGTGACGGTCAATACCGTGTTCTAATAGCTACACGTGTGGGTGAAGAAGGTCTTGACATCTCAGAAGTTAATGATGTGATATTTTTTGATAATGTTCCAAGTTCTATCAGATTTGTTCAAAGAAAAGGAAGAACAGGAAGAAAGTCAGCTGGAAATCTCACTGTATTGATAGCAAAAGGAACTATTGATGAAACATATTATTGGGTAGGCCAGCGTAAAATCAAATCTGCTCAGACGATGGGAGATAGGCTGACTAGAGATTTACAAAAACAGTCTGATGATGTGCCAACAGGTTTGGATGCCTACTTTTAGGCTGTCCTTTTGATGATGTGATACCCGAACTCTGTTTTTACAGGTTCTGAGATTTGTCCTAAAGGTAATGCAAAAGCAGCAGTTTCAAATGGTTTTACCATTCTACCCCTACCAAAATAGCCAAGGTCGCCACCTCGTTTTCCACAACCTGTATCTAAAGATAATTCCTTGGCCAAATCGGCAAATTTTTCACCTTTTTTTAACCTATCAAGAATTGCCAATGCCTGACTTTGTTTTTCCACAAGTATGTGTGAGCATTTTATTTTATCTGCCATGTAGGTTCTTCATTTTGGTTATTGAAATATCTTATGAAAGTCCCCAAGATATTTTTGTAATTGTTGACAATTTCAGAAATGGTGCTTCCTTTTCTTTCCATGGTTCTCGTCTTACCCACTCGAATTTTTTAAAAAAGACATCATAGATTCGTTTAAACTCCGGACCCTCATCGATTATTTTTATCTCTCCTTGAACTAAAATTGCTTTATGTGCTCCTGGATTATAGACATCAATGCTGACAGCTGCCATCGGATTTTGTTTTAGATTTTTAAAAGTTTTAGTTTTATAATCAGTCGCAATAATTATAGAGTCATCCAAGAAGACATATGAAACTGGTTTGACATGAGGAAATTTTTTACCCATTGTGGAAAATCTGGCCTCTTCCATGGATGACAGGAATTCTTTTTCCTGTAAAGAAAAATTCAAGAATAAATCCTCTCTCGAATTTGTGGAATTTTAGCATATACCATATCGCGAATTTTCATCTGATCCTCAATTGATGGTTCCCCCTCCCTAATGGAAGCAAGTGCTGTAGTAGCCATGCCTAAAGACATGCCAATTATGACTCCAAAAACAAACTCCTTTACATTTTCAACTTTCATGATTGTTTTGTTTTGTTCAATATCTTGAATGTAGTTTGGTATGGCAGTTAACGTGCCTTCTAGTGTCATATTGATCAATTCTTCAAGCTGTGAATCCTCACTCATGGAATTCTATGTCTAAACATAGCTAATAAATTTGCAAAGGCCACTACGATAATCCTTTTAATGTCGTAATTTAGGAACAAAATATTGCCGACATATTTTACCATTCAAGAAGCCAATGAAGCATTACCTTCGGTGATTCAAAAATTCAAAGCTTTACAGAAACAAAGGGAAGAAGTGCAAAAATTAGAATCTTATCTCAATTCTGAGATGGGAATGTCGTATAATCTTGGTGATTATGCGACTGTAAAAAAGCAACTCAACTCGGCAGTAACAAAATTCTACACTGCAATAGAAGAATTAGAAAACTCTGGTGTGATTTTAAAAAGTATTGACGAGGGACTGCTTGATTTCCCATCAAAAAGATTTGATGAGGATGTTTGGCTTTGTTGGAAAGAAGGAGAATCTGAAATTAAATTTTGGCATGAGAAAGATGTTGGATTCATGGGAAGAAAACCGCTTAGCGTCAGCGATGAATCCTTAGTATGAATATCTCAGTTTGGTTTCGTGTAATTAGAATCAAATTTCTATTGGCTTCAGTTATCTCAGTATCATTAGGTTTAGCCATATCTTATTGGCAAACCAGATCAATTGACATTGTAAGCTCGATAATAACAATGGGTGGAGTAATTGCATTACATTCTAGTGTAGATTTGCTCAATGATTATTGGGATTTCAAGCGCGGAATTGACTCTTTGACAAAGAGAACTAAATTTTCAGGAGGGACAGGGGTTTTACCAGAAGGTCTTCTAAAACCATCATCTGTTTATTTTGCTGGAATGATTTTTCTAATGTTAGGTTCCATAGCTGGTGCATATTTCGTACTTTTTCATGGTTGGATTATTGCGATAATTCTAGGTTTTGCTATACTCTCAATCTATTTTTATTCTACAAAAATTGTCGATTCTGGTCTTGGTGAAGTTTTTGTTGGTATCAAAGGAGCCATGATTGTTCTTGGAACCATTTACATTCAAACTCATCAAATTATACTTGTAAACATTCTATCTGGAATAATTGCAGGAACATTGTCATCATTTGTATTATTTTTGACTTCCTTTCCAGACCATGACGCGGATAAAGAAAAAGGAAGAAAAACACTAGTAATTTTATTAGGAAAAAATTCCGCATCTAAACTATTTTGGATATTTCCAGGAATCACATATGGAATTATAATTACTGGCGTAACATTCGGAATTTTTCCTCATTACTGTCTAATTAGCTTGGGATCAATTCCATTGCTAGTAAAGTCAGGAAAAAAAATCTCATTTTCACTAGATCAGTCTGAAAAATTTGAATCCATAATGAAGTCATCCATTTTATTCTCTAGGATTACTGGTCTGCTATTTGTTTTAGGATTTGTTTTGAGTTTTGTAAATAACAGTTAAATCAATCGACAAAAAAATACTCACATGATTTCTGGTTTTGCGACATCTCAAGGAACGGAAGACTTTTCAAATAAAATGGGAGCACTAACTCAAAATTATAAAAAAATTCATGATCTAACTCTTTCAAATGTGGGCATTGGAACATACCTAGGAAACGTTGATTCACAAACTGACGCACTAGTGACAGAAGCAGTTAGAAAATCAATACTTTCGGGAATAAATGTCATAGATACTGCAATTAATTATAGAGCACAAAAAGCTGAACGATCTATAGGTAAAGCAATCTCGGATTTGATAACTCAGGGGAAAATAAATCGAAATCAAATATTCGTTAGTACAAAAAACGGATATGTTACAAATGATGGCGACGTTAATGAGGATTTTTGGACTTATATCCAACGTGAATATGCTAAACCTGGAATTATCAAAGCCAATGATATTTCCTCTGGCTATCATTGTATGACAATACCTTATCTGTCAGATCAACTTGAGCGTAGTTTGAAAAATCTTGGATTGGAATGTATTGATCTAATGTATTTACACAATTCCGTCGAAGGACAACCAGACATAACACGTGATGAGTTCTTAAAAAATCTTGAAAATGTTTTCATTTTTTATGAAAAAATGCGCAAAGATGGTAAAATAAGGTTCTATGGTATGGCTACATGGGAGTGTTATCGTGTTTCAAAGGATAACCCAAATCATCTTTCATTAAGTGATACTGTATCATTGGCAAAAAATATTGGTGGGGATGAGCATGGTTTTCGTTTCATACAACTTCCCTTCAATCTTTATTATGATCAAGCACTTATGCAAAAAAATCAGCTAGTTAATGGTACTCAGATGAACTTACTTGATGCAGCAAAAGAACTCGATATTGGCGTTTTTACTAGTGTGCCGCTAATGCAGGGCAGACTATTATCAGGTGGCACCGTGCCTGAATTTGGTGGTATTGTTCAGTCGTCTTTGCGCTGTCTACAATTTGTTCGTTCTACACCAGGAGTGCTTGCACCATTAGTAGGTCAAAAAAGCCAGAGTCATGTTGATCAGAATCTTCAGATTATGAAAATACCACCACTGAGTCAATCTGAGTTTGATGATTTACTCAAAAAATTAGTTAATTAGAAAAATTAAATTTGATAAGCTACTTGGATTGAAAATATTGTAATTCTCTCTAATTTTTATAATAATTCAAATTCAAGGAACTTATGCTTCCAGTATTTTCCAGTAGGGCATTTCTGGCACCAATGGCCGGAGTAAGTGATCCAGCTTTGAGATTAATATGTAAAGAAATGGGTGCCGGATTAGTAGTTACAGAGCTAACAAGCATTCATGCTATAATTGCTAAACAAAAACAGCTCCAGGCACAAAATTTGAAAATTTCTGAATTCATTGAATACTCTAACAATGAACGACCGCTGGGAGTTCAGTTGTTTGGTTCAGAAATTGAGGCTTTAGAAAAAGCTGCCAAAATAGTTGAGCCATATTTTGATATTATCGATTACAACATGGGTTGCCCTGCTCCACACATTACTCAGCAAATGGCGGGAGGCGCATTACTTCAAAATCTGAGTTTGACTGAAAAAATCCTGAAAACCCTCGTAAATTCAGTAGACAAACCTGTAACACTAAAGATGCGTGCAGGAGTTGATGATGAATATGTTTTCAAAGACATTGCCAAGATTGCCCAACGTGCTGGAATTGAAATGATTACGTTGCATGCTAGAACTGTAAAACAGGGTTATTCAGTAGAGTCCGACTGGTCTCTAATATCGGAGTTAAAAAAAACTGTTGACATACCAATAGTTGGAAATGGAGATGTAACCTCTCCAGAACTTGCAAAACAAATGTTGGAACAAACTGGCTGTGACTATGTCATGATTGGCCGAGGTGCGATGGGGAATCCATTTTTATTTGAACAAGTAAATGATTATCTTGCAACAGGTAACTACAAAAAATATTCTCAAAAAAATAAATCAGAAATATTTTGTAAATATCTTGATTATGCTGTAAAGTATAACATAAAATTCACAAACATAAGGCAACAAGCAATGAGATTTACCAAGGGATTACGCGGCGGTTCTGAATTGCGTAATAAAATAATGAACTCAAAAAATTTCGAAGACCTAAAAAACATCATGTCGGAAATTTCTTAACTCACTATCTATAAATAGAAAACAAATTGGCACATTCTTGTGCCTGTAGATCCAGTATGTGGAATTGAAATGGATGAATCTCTCGCTGTATCTTATGACCATGAAGGGAAAAAATATTTTTTTTGTTGCAACGGTTGTAGAAGAATATTTAAGAAAAAACCAAAAAAATGGGCTAAAAACACTAAATAGGAAACTTACCACACATTCTGCAGAATTTTGAGTTTTCTTCTAATTTGTGATGGCAGTCAGGACAAGAATTCTCAGAATGAACTTTGACTCGATGATATTTTTTAAAAGTTTCATAATAGAATAATGATTCCTTAGTCCTGATTATAATATCGTCATCCTGTTTAATTTTTTCAATTCTTTTTAGAAATGCTTCGTCTGGTATCACTCCTTCAAAGAAATTAGTCAAGTTTCCAGTTCCAGCACCTTCCTGCATTGGTGATTTGACTCTCCAGACAATTTGACTTGGTATTTTACCATCAAACGCTTTTCTCAAAATAAATTTTCCATATTTTTTATTATTATGAATATTGACTAGTTGGCTTGTGTCTAGTTCCTTTGCAAATTCTATGACTTTTGGATTGCAAAAAGGTGATTCTACTTCGACACCAAGAAACCTCCCTATTTTTTGTGAGGGGAAATGCATGATTTTACCTAGACGTGTCAAGTCTTTTCTCAATTCTTCATCAGTTTTTTCTAACAAGAAATTATAGCCTGCAAAAATTTCATCGGCACCGTCACCAGTGATGATTCTATTATATCCTGATTTTTTTATCTCGGTTATTGCAAAATATGGCACAACGTTATTTCTAATTTCGATATCATTAAAATTACCAAGAATTTTTATGGTCTCTTCGATAGCTTCTAAAATCTGCGCAATGTGAAAAGTTTTCATATGAAAATCTAAATTCAATTCTTTTGCTGCAAGCTGACAATATGTTAGATCATTTGCGGTATAGTCTTTTGCTATGATCGTAATGCATTTTGGTTTCCTAGATTTTAACAAGAATGCAAGAATCGTACTGTCTAATCCACCTGAAAACGCCAAATGTTGGGCAGTAGTATCGGTGACTGCATTTTCTAAAATCTCAGTAATTTGATTCATTAATTTTTGCACAAGAAAAATCAATTAAGGTTTTTTGATACGTTAGCTAAAGCTAGTTTTGTCTGAAATGGATTTGATCTAAAATTGAGCTCAGCCATTGTTAACTTTAAATATATTGCAAGAGAAATTCGCATATTGCTACTTCCTGCAGAGATTGAATCAAAAACACTAATTCCAGCATTACGCGCTATTTTGGCTAAAAAATTAGCTGAAGAACATAAAATTCGTGAAGACGAAATATCAAAAATGCTGGGTGTAACTCAGGCTGCAATTAGTAACTACATTCGTGGAACACGTGGTGATCCTAAATTAATTGAAAAACTTGTTTCAGATAAACAAGTATCTGAGATGATTTCAGAATTATGTGAGAGATTGTCTTCAGATATGGCGTATACTCCATCAAGCTTGGCTAAATTCATCAGTCTTTGTAATTATATCAAGTCTAGTCTTCTGATTTGTGAAATTCATCACAAATTAGAATCTGATATTGATGAAGCAATATGCAAAGAATGTGAGAATATGCTTCTAAAAGGACCTGGCTCTGTTTACTAATTTTTTAAAATAATAATTTCTATTGTAGAAATCATACGTTTACCGAATTCACTTTCTGAGTCTAATTTTATCTGTTCAAGTTTGCATGACCCGTGAAGCATTTTCTCAACAATGATGTTTGCAATAGCAACCGCACCTGGAATGTTCATTCCTTTTGCTTTGAGGACAGCTTTGCCATGTCTGTTAACTATGGTAAAAACATCTAATGCCGCAGGCATTATTGGCGCATCGCGTACAAAATAGACATATGGAGGATTATTTGCGATCTGTTTTGTTTCTTCCATAGTGATCATTTAGTAGTCTCCAAAAATCTAATTCTATTAAGTTTTATCGACGATTTGTCCTTAGTTGAAGTAATCAATTGGAATATTTTGATAGTCGCCATTTGGTAATCTACGTTTTATGACAATCGGTATTGCAAAATCATCGAGTTCTTTTAATGCAATATCTAATGAAGTTCTGGCATCTGCTGGTATGCTAATGAATGGCGGTGCACCCTGTGAGAGTTGTAGTGCTCGAGCTCCAAGAATTCTGGCTTTTTCAAATCTTGTCAAGTTTGGAGGTCCGATTGCAATTTTTCCCTTACCATCTAGTGGAATTTCGATAATTTCGTGAACAGGGTCCATATCGATAATTTCACGAGTTTCCATTTCCTTGATTTTTTTATCATACTCGGCTCGCTGATCTTCTGTTAGCTCTTTATCATCAAATGTTTTCTTGAATGCATTTACTGCATCTTCCATTGAGGTATCTTCGGCCATTTCTTCGCCAACTGGTTTGGCAAATTCAGGCTCCTCAATTTCTTCAGTAGATTCAATCTCAACTTCTTCAGGATCAGACAAGTGAAAAAACTCTCTAATGCGGTTATATAATCCAAATCCCAAAATTCTCGTATGAGTGTGGGATCAGTATCCACAGCAAAGATGATCTTGGAAATCAAAGGAAAATTTACTATGGAATGCGAGCTCAAAAGGCATCTATCTCCAAAAACAGTTGGAATCATAATGAGATCAATTCCTTTAGATGGAAATGCTCACCTCATCGGCTCAAATATTGTCTATTTTGAGTCAAAGGTCAATTCAGGAGTTGAGCGGCAAAAAAAAGAATTCAAAAAAGGTGACATTGCATTTACGCCGGCCGGCTCTAACATCTGCATATTTGTTAATGACACCATTACATCTAAACCGATGACCCCTATTGGAAAAATTCTCAGCAATGTGGAGCAGTTAAAGGATGTAACCTCTGGAGATGTTATTTCTCTATATCAGTTAACTGATTGATAAATCCAGTGTCCTGAGAATCCACCGGCTCTTTTCACTGTACCCTTATTGAGAAGAGAAATCAGACATGCATTTGCTGTAGAAATTTTTACTCCGGTTTGTTTAGCTAATTCTTGAATTGTTAGATAATTATTTGATTTGATGAGTTTAACTGCTTGCTCTTCATCTAAGATAACAGAAATTTCTGCCTTCTTTTCAGATTTTTCACCCTTTTTGTCTTTTCTGTCTTTTTTTCCACCAGATTCTTTTGCCTTGGAATCATCCTGTGATTTTTCCATAGCGGCTGCACCTTTCTTTTTTGCTCCACCCATACTTCGATTGCGAAATCTTCCATTTATAAACGATTGAGGAATCTAAAGAAAAATTTCAAATGTTAAATAATATTGCAATGTCTAAATTTTATGGGAATTGTATCCAAAGGCGCAAAGTGCGACGTTGAAGGTTGTTCAAATGATGGTGCACGTTCTCTAAACTCTTCCAAAGTAGAAAATGCTGGACTGAGAATCAAAACTTCTGGAAAAAAAGCTGTTCTTTGTAAAGACCACTACAAAGAATGGAAAAAAGAGAGCAAAGATGATAGGGATTTGGAAAGAGCTAGATTTGATAGATTCTAATGCTTTCTTTTTATTTTAAATTGTTTTTTATTAATTCTGTCTAGATACGTTTTCTGTAGTTTGGAATAATATGTGTCAAGATTTTTGTAAATTCTTTTAGGTTTTCTTGGTTTTTGAGTTGCTAAAACATATGCCGCCATAATTGGAAATGCGATTGTAGAGTCAGTATACACGGTGACTGTTCCTTTATGGGCATCTTGGACTTTGCCCCAACTTTTACCCTCTTGAAGTGTGGCACCTGATAAACCGCCAGTATCGGGTCTTGCATCTGTAATCTGTATGATGTAGTCTTGACCTCCATCCTCACTACCAAGAATCTGGTCAAGCATGGGTCCGGTTTGCTGAGCTGTGTTTTTTGGAACACCACCACCTAATTCTATGATGGCAGATTTTTTAGAACTATTGACAATTGCAGCCTGTTCTAAAATCTCTTTAACAAAATCAAGATTATACACTTTATTTTGTAATCTATGCACTCCAAGATTCATTGCTAATGAAGAATCTTTCAGAGTTGATACGTATACTGGGACGTCATATTTGTGAGCAGTTACTAGGAAGCTTTTATCGGGATGTTTTGCATGCTTTGCAGAGATTTCACCCATGATATTACAGAATTCAGCGGTAGTGAATGGTTTATCGATTAATTTGTTTCTAAACATCTCCTGAACTACTTTGTCTTCAGCAGCAAGTGTTTCAATGAATTTAATATACACGTCTCTGATTCGAACGATTTCTTTTTCATACAAAACCATATCATCAACTTCAAAATGACCCTGTTTTACTGGAAATCCTCTAGCAAAATGATCTTCGTGGTAAACGTTTGCACCCGTGGCAATTATCCAATCTACAAACCCTTTTTCAATTAATGTCTTGATAATTCCTCCAAAACCTACTGGAGTCATTGCTCCAGCAATGGTCAAACAAATCACTGCATCCTCTTCAATCATTTTTGCCCAAAGTTTTGCCGCATCTCCTAGTTGTCTTGCATTGTATCCCGTACTGGAAAAAATATCTACAAGATCCTCAATTGATGTCTTTGAATTAATTTTGATATGTGGTATGTCTTTGCCGTGAAAATGATGGTGGCCATGTTCCATAATTTCGTGCCTTTGACATACTATAATAATTAATACTATCATAAAAGATCCGTTGAAAATAATCGAAATGATAAATCCTGATAGAATTAATCGTGAACCTGATAAAGTTGTAACATTAATTGAATCGGGAAATTTCAAAGAGCAAGGATTTACAATAAAAAAAATCACACTGCGTCTTTTTGTTGAAAAAAAAGATGTGAAGTTGGGTGATTACTCTCTCATAACATCGCTTGTAGAAACAGATCAGGGTGAGGTCGAAATGATTTATGATGAAGGTTATAGGGGCGAAAACGCCTTGGATAGTACGGTGAGTTTTCTGATGAATAATTTGGGTTTATCTAGCATAATTTTGCGATCTGTTATTGCACTTCAATCAAAGAACTGACATAACATTTAATTCAATAAATCCAAGTTTCTGAATTTGTGCGGATATTACAATTACACTGTGATAGCATAGAATACAATCCAACTAAAAAAGAGATCAAGTCAGCTGAAGAGATTAATCCCGAGTTTAAAAGATTTGAAGAGGTAGTAGTAGTATTTGTTGCCATAGAAAATGGTGACGACTCTGAAATTGCTCAGAATGCAATTACTGAAATTAAATCCAGTATGAGCAAGGTTGGCTGTAAACGATTATTGCTTTATCCATATGCACATCTATCATCAAATCTAGCAGCACCTTCAACGGCTCTATCAATACTAAAACAGATGGAATCACTAGCTTCAGATTTGGAAGTATCACATGCACCGTTTGGCTGGACAAAATCTTACAATGTCAAAGTAAAGGGGCATCCACTTGCTGAGAGCTCCAAAGTGTTTTCTAAAGATATTCCAGTTCATATGCATGACCACGCTCATGATGATGAAGGACAAGCATCTGAGGCTTTAAAGTCAGAATCTAAAATCAAATCATTTTGGTATATTCTTAGTACTGATGGAACAATGACTGAAGTTGAAAAATTTAATTTTGCTAAACATGAGAAATTAGAAATTTTGGCGAAATACGAAGCGGCTAAAAAAAGAGCTGTCGATGAACCCCCACCACACGTCAAACTAATGAAAAAAATGGCTATTGCTGATTATGAACCAGCTTCAGATTCTGGCAACATGAGGTTTTATCCAAATGGTAGGTTGATCAAATCTTTACTAGAAAGATTTGTCACTGATCAGGTTAAAGAATACGGAGGATTAGAGGTTGAAACTCCAATAATGTATGATTCACATCATCCTAGTATGGAGAGCTACTTTAACAGATTTCCAGCGAGACAGTACAATATCAATACTGAAGGTAAACAATTGTTTCTGAGATTCGCTGCATGTTTTGGACAATTTTTAATGGCAAATGATTTTCAAATATCTTACAAGAATATGCCGATGAAACTCTATGAACTAACAAGATATAGTTTCAGACGTGAACAGTCTGGCGAACTAGTAGGTCTTCGAAGATTAAGGGCATTTACTATGCCTGATTGTCATGCATTCTGCACAGATATTCCTCAGGCAATTGAAGAATTCAAAAAGCGTTTTGATCTATCTAGGCATGTTCTCAAAGAAGTTGGTATTGAAGACAGTGATTATGAAATGGCAATTAGGTTTACTGAAGAATTTTACAATGAGAACAAATCTTCAATTGAGGAATTAGTCAAAAAACTAGGCAAACCTGTTTTAGTTGAGATGTGGAAAGAAAAATTCTTTTATTTTGTTTTGAAATGGGAATTCAATTATGTGGATAATCTTGGTAAGGCATCTGCACTATCTACTGATCAAATTGACGTAGAAAATGGCGCTCGATATGGTATTAGATACTTTGATGAATCAAACACTCCACACCATCCGATAATTCTGCACAATTCTCCTAGCGGTGCTATTGAGAGAGTAATCTATGCATTATTGGAAAAAGCTGCTCTTGACCAAAAAGAGGGAAGAAAGGCACAATTACCATTATGGCTTGCACCGACTCAGGTTAGAATTATTCCACTCAAAGACGAATTTCTAAATTACTGTGAAGAACTAGCGGACAAGTTGAGCAAGAATGAAATTCGTGTAGATATTGATGATAGAAACGAAACACTTGGAAAAAGAATTCGTGAATCAGAAACAGAGTGGATTCAATACACTTTGGTAATTGGTGAAAAAGAGGTTGGCAAAACAACTCTTTCAATTAGAGATAGAAAGACTGGAAACGTAAGGGAATTATCATTGGCAGAATTTGTGAATGAAATTAAAGAGCAAACCAAGGATAAACCGTTTACCAAACTCAATCTTTCAAGAAATGTCTCAAAAAGACCACAAATCATGGTCTGATCTATTTACGAATATTCATCTTTGGTAATTTTCTAAATAATATTTCTCATATAGCATAGTATATTTTCTAGTGATTTTTGTGGAATTACAATGAGTTATCTTGATTTGTATCTGAACAAGGATCCACTAATTATTAGTCCTGGAGAAAGTAAGACGCCAGTAGCAACCGTCTACGGTATCCCGTTTGACTCAACTCATTCTTACAAACCCGGATGCAGATTTGGACCTGACGCAATTCGCAAGGCGTTTAACAATATAGAAATTTTTCACCCTGATTTAGGAGTGGATCTAGAAGGAATAGCAATTGAGGATTTGGGAAATGCTATGCATACTGCAAATGTAGAGGATATGTTGGATATGGTTGGAAAACTCACATCAGAGCTCACAAAAAGAGATAAACTATTGATAATTTTGGGTGGTGAACACTCTCTAACCTATGGGACATACATGAATGTACCAAAAGAAACAGGATACATTGTTTTTGACGCACATTATGATTTGAGAGATGGATATGCTGGTGAAGAATATTCTCATGCATCATATCTTAGAAGAGTTGTGGAAAAAAAAGGGGCGGATAAAATTATTCATGTCGGTGCACGCTCATTTGTAAAAGAAGAACTGGCATTTCTTAAAGAAAATAAAATTCGAACAATTACTGATAAAGATATCAGAGAAGGCAAAGGACCAAAAATGGTAAAAGATGTATTATCAACTTTTGATAAAACCTATGTTAGCGTTGATTTAGACGTCCTAGATCCTGCCTTTGCACCAGGTGTTGGTAACCCTGAAGCAGTTGGGATCACATCTAGAGAATTATTTGACATGATCTACTCTATGCAAGGTAATAAAATATCAGTACTTGATGTAGTGGAGCTAAATCCTACTTATGATAATGGTGCAACTGCGTCTCTTGCAGCCAAACTAATGTCTACTATGATTGCCATGAATTTTAAATAGACTTGGAAATAATTTTCCGACATTGCTAAATAATCTTAGAGAATCACTAAAACCTTCGTTAGAGAAACTTGGAGCTAAGTTTGGTTCAACTGGACTTTCTCCAAACTTTTGGACAGGATTAGGCCTTGCATTAGCATTTGTCTCAGCTATAATGTATGGTCTTAACGAAATTATTTCTCCGTATTTTTCTGCAGCAATATTTGGAGGAATATTCCTTTTGATTTCTGGATTCTTTGATATGATTGATGGTCAGGTTGCAAGATATACAAAAAAAGTCACAAGGAAAGGTGGTTTCTTAGACTCAATTTTTGACAAGATAGCAGAGGTTGCGATTTTTGCAGGATTGTTAGTTGGGGGATTTACAGAACCAATATGGGTTTTACTTGCAATCACATTGTCTTTGCTTGTGAGTTATACAAGATCAAGGGCAGAATCATTAGGAATTAAAATGCAGGGAATAGGTATTGGTGAGAGAGCCGAACGATTGTTAGTTATTGGAATAATTGGAATGATTCCCGGATTGATGCCATATGCAGTTGGAATTGTTATTGTTATTGCTGGCGTCACATTTGTACAAAGAATAATTGTAACCTCCAAGAATATTAAAGAAGACTAGTATAATTTACCTGTCTGTCTTCTGCTGTCAGCAGATCTAATTTTCAAAATGCCAAAGTGAATAGCACATGAAACACAATACCACTTTAGAACTTTGGGCGATGCGATGTATGCTCCCTGTGCACGCAATTCTTTTGCAAGTGATGCCTCAACCAAATTCAGTCTTGATGTGACCTTCTTTGCCTTATCTTTTGGTACCGTTGCTCCACAATTGGTGCATTGAATACGATCTGATGAACCCTTTCCACCTTTCCGTCTTCCCCTACTTGCACGTTTTAATGGCATGTAAAGCAATCCAAAATGCCTCCTTATAATCCTGATGTGATTACTGTGTCACTAAATAGACTGCAAACTTGTTTTCGGCATCAATTGAATACTCGGAAATTTTTTCAAAATTAAACCCCCTGATGTTTTTGACTTTGTTGTATAGTGATTCCCCAATTACTAGTGTATTTGGTTTTGCAAGAGAATTAATTTTTGAACACGTGTTAACAGTGGAACCAAAAATGTCATCGATAGCAGATGTAGCAACTATAGCTACTCGAACGGGGCCAAACATGGCGGATATTCTATAGCTAACTTCGGGTAGTTTCTCACTAGTTAATGCACTGTTAATAGATGTCCTAGATTCAATTAATTTCATACAACAATTAAGCATCTCTTCAAATGGTGATAGTTCATCAGAATCTGTCTTTGGAAAATAATACAATAGTGCATCACCGATATTTTTAACAACTACTCCATGATTTTGTGCAATCGCAGTAGCTGCAGTATTAAGAAATATTGAATAAAACTTACTAGTCTGCATGTCAGTAAGATTGGAAGTTAATTTTGTTGAGCCAACAATATCAACAAAACATACACAATAGTTAGAACTGTACTGAGAAAACTGCAAAAGAATATCTTTTTGTTGTTTAATTATATCTTCACGTTCCTTAATTTTGAGTAATGAATCTTGGATTTGCTCAGCCATTTGATCAAAAGAGCGAGAAAGTTCCCCAATCTCATCGTCTGATTTGATATTTGTTCTAACACTAAAATCTCCATTAGCTACTTGGTTTGCGGCGTTTTTTAGCCGGATTATTGGTTTTGATATCAGTCTGGAGAGAAAATATGCTACAATAGCTACTGACACTGTGATAATTATTCCAAGAATGATAATTTTATCCCTAAGATCAGATACTGGCTCGAAAATTTCCGATTCGTCAATCTCTACAATGGTGATCATTCCAAGTGTTTTCATACATAATGAAGAACCAATGACTGGAATTCCACGATAGTCATTATGAGTTCCAAAATAAATCTGACCGTCTGCTAGGCAGAATTCGAGTGGTTTGGTATTGACATTTTGTTTAAACGCAGCATTAGGTATGAATCTTGATTCAGAAATCATGTTTCCACTCATATCGATAAGATAAGACTCTCCCGTCTTACCTAGTCCTTTCCTATTGAGTAAAACATTATCGATTTGATTTGTATTTGCTGTAATTATAGCAACTCCGATAACAGATGTATCGTCAGTTTTTTCAAAAATTGGAGCTGCGGTAATGATTTTTCGCTTACCATCATTTCCTAGAATTATCTGGGTGAAAACTTCTTTTTTTCCATGAATGTATGTTGAATCCACGACAAAGTCTTTCTTACTTTTATTATTGACTAGTGAAAATAATCTCTGGCCCTGATTTCCTACAATCTCTACATTTTCTAAATCATCCAAACCGCCTATACTTACTTCAAAAGCCTGAATCTCTATGAGAAGTTCTGTTCTCTTATTTTCTACAGTTTCAATAAGAATTTTTTTGTCTTGTATCTGATTTAGTTCGGATACAACACTTCTGATCATTGGATTTGTGGTGATTACCTGAATTTCTTGCATTTTTGTATTAAGTAGACGTTCTATTGTTCCACCACGAATTGCCGCTTCTCCAATCAGTTGGTATGTGGCTCTCTCACCTAGAATTACCTTAGAATAATGAAATGAGAGAAAAACTGTTAACCCTATCCCTATTAATGATACCGCAATTACTAAAAAAACCAATTTTTTATCAATGGTCAGAGTGATGATCTTTCTCACAGTCATGCCTTATGCGCATGGAATATCTCTTTTTCTCAAATTACTAGATAATTTATGTAAGTTCTGTCACGATATTATGGATGCGAGGTCTTTGTCATTTCTGTCTAAAGTCTAACGTTGAGATTGTAGTAGAGAAAGGTCAGATTATTTGCCCATCCTGCCTTGAAAAGCAAAAAACTAAATCCGAATCGCGTTAAATCATCTCAATGAATCTTGCAGTTTACTCACATTGTACAATTGATGAGATTCACATTAATGGTAACTTGTATGAAAGACCAGGGGGGCCTGCGTGCTATTGTGGATGTACTGCTAAAAAAATGGGTTTTAATGTTGACTTGCATACTAAATTTGGCTCTGACTATAGTAATGTAGAGTATTTAAAAAAAAACAAAATTAATTTTGAAAATGCTGAATCTAAATTAAACACTACACGATTTAGACTAGAGATTAAAGACACTGAACGAACTCTGTGGATAAAAAATCTCTGTGAAAAAATTGATTATATTAAAACCCAATCTTATGGAATTTTGATTAGTCCGGTATTTGATGAAATTCAGATAGATGTTTTAGAAAAATTAAAATCTGATTCTAATTTTGTCGCATTAGATCCTCAGGGTTTTATTAGAAGAAAAGGACAAGATGGATTGGTTAGCTTTGAAAGAACCAGCATTAATCTTGATGGAATCAACGTGCTCAAATCAGACCCTAATGAGGTGTATCATCTTACGGGCATTGAAGGTATTGAAGGTGCAAAAATACTTCATAAAAAAGTAGAGCACTTGTTGTATACTAACAAACGTGATGTCTCACTATTTTACAAAGATAGGCAGTACTCAATATCTCTTCCAAATATTGAAATTTATGATACCGTAGGTGTGGGTGATATTTTCACTGCTACTTATTGTTGTGCAATGCTAAAAGAAAAAGACCCTCTTTGGGCTCTAAGCTTTGCAGGTGGTGCCGCACAGGCAGCATTAGAATCTAAACAGGTTGGTTTGGATAAAATTCCAGAAAAAGGTGAAACCCAAGTCAATGCCTCGTACTATTATAATATCATGAAGTTCAAAGAAGACTAAGCTTTTATTATTAAAAGAAAATCTAATTTTTTGTGCAAATAGGAATTTCTGGAATAACTCCAACAGATATTGCTGTAAAAACAATAAAGACGCTTTTAGATGATTATGGATTATCTTCTAGGTATGTTGGCTATAGGCCACAAAAAGATCTTGATTGTATTATTGTCACTGGCGGGGATAGGGGAGTTCGCAATTATTTTCATAGAACTCTTGATGCGCAAATTCCAGTATTGGGTGTGGGCGAATCTGAATCTAATGGCTTTCTGGCTCAAATTGATCTTAAGGAATTCTCATCTATTGTAAATAGAATTAAAAAATCCGACTATGAAACTTCAGAGTTTTCCAGAATTGCCGTGAAAATTGACGGTAAACCAGTTTATCCTGTACTCAATGATGTCGCAGTATTTTCATCAAAAAGTGCGATGCTCATGGAACATGTACTTCGTGTCAATCATGAGGAAGTTTGGCATGATTCTAGTGATGGGGTAATAATCTCAACTCCAATAGGTTCTTCTGCATATTCTATGTCTGCTGGAGGCCCCATGATATTTCAGGACTCTCCAGTGTTTGGTATTGTTTCTGTAAATTCACTTGATATCACTCGCAGACCGCTCATAGTTAATGATACAAGTATTATTGAAGTGGATGATGTTTCTTCAAGAATATTTTGTGAGGTAGTTATGGATGGTGTTGATAGAGTTAGAATTAACAATACTTTAGAGTGTACAAAAACTGTCCCTTCTGCAAGAATTATCAAAATAAAGAAAGATTCTACAGCAGTCTCTGCATTAACAAAGAAAGTAAAATTGGCAGAGGATCTATTAAACATGCCTCCTAGCTCTAAACTTCTACTAAAAACTCTAGAGTTTGAAGGTTCTATGACTCAACGTGATCTTATTACAAAAACTCTACTGCCTGATAGAACAGTCCGTCTTGCGTTACGCCACTTACTAGACAAAGGATATGTCAAAAAACGAATCTCAATGCGTGATTCTAGGCAAAAAATCTATGAAATTTCTAAAACCTAGCTAGAAGCTCTGATAAATGCTTCAAAAGATTCTTCAGGAAAACCCGGCCTACTATTGAATTCTGGGTGAAATTGAACTCCAAAATAGAACTTGTGCGAGGGTATCTCTAAAATTTCCATTCTTTTTGAATCGTCTGATTCTGCTGAAAAAATCATTCCATTCTTTTCAAATTCTTCTAAATACTTTGTATTAATTTCATATCTGTGCCTGTGTCTTCTAGAAACATGAGTAGATTGGTAAGTTTTTGCCGCAAGTGTCTTTGGTTTTATTGAAATATCGTGTGCGCCAAGACGTAGTGTACCGCCTAGATTTGACAATGTTTTTTGTTCTGGCAACAAATCAACTACTGGATGTGTAGTGTTTGGATCTAATTCTGTAGAATTGGCATCAGAATAATTTAACACGCTTCTACCAAAGGCAACTGCGGCTAATTGAAATCCAAAACAAATCCCTAGATATGGAATGTTTTTCTCACGCGCAAAATTTGCTGTTTTTATGATACCTTCAACACCTCTGGAACCAAATCCTCCAGGGACTAGAATTCCATTATATTTTGACAGCTTGTCAACATTACCATTGATATCCTCTGAATCAATCCAGTCTATGGATACAGATTTTCCAATTTTCGCTCCTGCATGTTTTAGTGCATGATTTACACTCACATAACTATCTGCTAGCGTTACATATTTTCCAACCATGGCAATCTTGATTTCGCCATCTTTTTGTTGCATAGAATGAACAATACCATTCCACTTGTCCCAGTTTGTTGCAGAATTTATCATGCCAACTTTACCAAACTTTTTGAACATTTTGTCTACAATTCCTTGCTCGTAGAGTATTTGCGGAACTGAAAATATTGATGGAACGTCATGGCATGAAAAAACATCATTAGCGGTAACGTTGGTGAACATGGAGATTTTCTTTTTAGTTGATTCTAAAAGAGGCTCAGTACATCTAACTGCCATAAAGTCTGGTTGAATTCCGATTCTTCTTAATTCTTGAACAGAATGCTGAGTAGGTTTGGTTTTTTGCTCACCTACAACATCAAGTGATGGAGCCAATGTTACATGAACAAATAACACACCCTCAGAGCCACGCTCTAATCTCATCTGTCTTAGCGCCTCTAAAAATGGCAGAGATTCAATATCTCCTACAGTTCCACCACACTCTACAACTAGAAAGTCCAGGTTTTCATCTTCGGCTATTTTATGGATTCTTTTTTTGATCTCATCGGTGATGTGAGGAATTATTTGAACACATGCTCCTAGATACTCTCCACGCCTCTCTGCTTCTATTACTGCAGAGTAAATCTGAGCGGTTGTAATATTGTGCGATTTTTTGAGATCTTGGTTTAGGAATCTCTCATAATTACCAATATCCATATCGCATTCTCCACCATCATCTGTGACGTATACTTCTCCATGGGCAACTGGATTCATCGTTCCTGCGTCATAGTTGAGGTATGGATCGATCTTGACACAAGAAACTTTTTGGTTAGATAATTGTAATAATTTTGCAATCGATGAGGTGACAACTCCTTTGCCTAAGCCGGACATTACTCCACCTGTGACAAAAATGAACTTTGTCTGCACATTTGAATAAGGAAAAAGATATTTTTAATTCTTTTTTTATTGGATATGCTTTAATTCACATTTTTTCTCTTCAAAAGAATGATCGAAGAAGTCTGGGTTTCGATGCTTGGCAGTATAGCAGCCGCTTTGGTCACAGCTAGCTTCATACCTCAGGTGATTAGGGGCTATCGCACAAAACAGTTAGAGGATGTTTCGTACTGGTTAATGATAACGATCTGCATTGGACTCTCACTGTGGATTGTATATGGAGTAATCAAAGAAGATTTGGTCATAATTGGAGCTAACATTAGTACTATTGCGTTAAATGTCATATTACTCTCATTAAAGGCAAAATATTCAAAATAATTATTTTGTAGCAGATTTGAGTTGTTTAGTGAATTTTGCAACAGCACTTTGAATTCTAGGAGATGGAGTTTTTTCAATGATTTTAATTATGGAAGAGCCAACAATTGCGGCATCGGCGCCATGTTTAACATATGATTTTACATCTTTAGGAGTTGATATTCCAAATCCTATTCCAACTGGAACTCTTTTCTTTGCAATTTTTTTGGTATTTTTAAGAGCAGAAATCGTATATGATTGGATTTTATTCTGAACTCCAGTTGTACCATACACTGCTACAAGATACAAAAATCCTGTAGTCTGTCTTACAATTTCATGTAATCGTTGTTTACTTGTGTTTGGTGATACAAGGAAAATAGTATCCAAATGGTGTTTTTTTGCAGCTCTGATATACTCTTTTGATTCTTCTACTGTCATATCTGGAGTGATAATACCATCCAAACCTGCACTCTTGGCTAATTTGAAAAATTTTTCATACCCTTTGTTGTATAAAATATTGGTATATGTCATCAATACTAGAGGAATCTGACTTTCACTTCTGATTTTTTCAATGAGATTCAAAAATTGTTTCATTTTAGTTCCTTTTTCCAAAGAGATTGTACTTGCATGCTGAATAACTGGCCCATCAGCTAAAGGATCTGAAAAAGGAAAGCCTAATTCGATTATGTCAGCACCGCCTTCAATTAATCCGCGGATTGCAGAGAACGTATCTTTGTAAGATGGATATCCAACCATTACATATGTGACTAGTGCTTTTTGTCCAGTGTTATTTAGTTCAGAGAACTTATTTTGAATTCTCGATGTAATTTTGTACCACCTCTACGTCCTTGTCTCCTCTGCCTGACAATGTTACAACTATGCTATCTGACTTGGGTTTCTTCTTTGCAACTTTGATAGCCTCTGCTATGGCATGTGCTGATTCTAGTGCTGGAATAATTCCTTCGGTTCTAGTCAACATCAAAAATGCTTCAATTACTTCTTTATCTGTAGCAGAAACATATCTTACTCTTTTTTGATCTTTAAAGTATGAATGCTCTGGACCCACACCTGGATAATCTAATCCTGCAGAAATACTATGAGTTTCTTGAATTTGACCTTCAGAATCTTGTAACAAATATGTCATCATTCCATGAAGAACTCCTTTGGTTCCAGCTGATAATGTGGCAGAATGATGACCTGGTTTTAGTCCCTCACCTGCAGCTTCAACTCCGATGATTTCTGCGTCAGTGTCAACAAGCGGATAAAAAGTTCCAATAGCATTAGAACCACCACCAACACATGCAATTACTGTATCTGGGGATTTTTTTCCAAATGTTTTGATTTGCTGTTTTATCTCCTCACCGATTATTGACTGAAAATCTCTAACCATCACTGGGTATGGATGTGGTCCGACAGCAGAACCTAGCAAATAATATGTATCTTTGACGTTGGTAATCCAGTCCCTTATTGCCTCATTAATGGCATCTTTGAGAGTTTGCGATCCTGCCTTTACAGCATGAACTTGACATCCTAACATGTTCATTCGAAACACATTGAGTTTTTGTCGCTGTGTATCCTTGTATCCCATGTAAACTTCGGCCTTGAGTCCTAATGCGGCACAAGCCATAGCTGTGGCTACCCCATGCTGACCAGCTCCTGTCTCGGCAATGATTCTTGTTTTTTTCATTCTCTTGGCCAGTAATGCTTGGCCTAGGGTGTTGTTGATTTTATGAGCACCACCGTGAAGAAGATCTTCTCTTTTCAAGTAAATTTTAGCACCACCGATTTTTTCAGTGAGGTTTTTTGCATAGTAAAGGGGAGTGGGTCTACCTGCATACTCTTTGAGATAGTAATTTAGCTCTTTTTTGAAATCTGGATCATTTTTGTACTTGAGATAATTCTGTTCTAATTCTTCAATTGCTGGTACTAGTGTTTCAGGTATGTATTTACCCCCAAATTCACCAAATCGACCCTCTTTAGGAAATCTAATTTTCATATCGCGTTCACAAGACTCCTAACGTTCTCTTTAATATTTTCTGACTTCATGATGCTAGAGCCAATCAGAAATGCACTAGCCCCACATTTTTTTAGGAATTGTATGTCTTGAGGGGTTTCAATTCCACTCTCGGACACTATAATTCTGGTTTTATCATAACCCTCAAGAAGATTTTTAGTGGTATTGATATCAATTTGCAGAGTATCTAAATTTCGATTGTTTATACCAACAAGGTCAGCATCTGTTCTCAAGGAATTCTCAAATTCGGATTTTGTATGTGCCTCAACTAGAACCTTTAGCCCATTTTTATGTCCGTATTCGATAAACTCGTCAATATCGCCGAGTAATCCAATGTCAAATAATGACTGGATCAGTAGCATATAGTCTGCACCGATTTTTCTTGCAGCATCGATTTGAATTTTATCAACAATGATGTCTTTCATTAGCATCGGTATCTGGACGTTTTTTCTGATTTGCATAAAATATTCTGGCGATCCTTCGAAGAGATACGGCTGTGTTAGAACCGAAAGTGCTTTGGCACCACCCTCGACCATAGATTGCGCAATCTCAACTGGGTTGGATATTTTTCGTATTTTTCCAAGTGAAGGAGATGAAAACTTTACCTCTGTGATAAGAGATGCATGTTTGTTTTCAGTAATCGATTTGATTAAATCTGTTTTAGATTTCGGAATGGTTTCACTAATTTCATAGATTCCTTCAGAAATTGCTTTATGCGAATTATCAAATAATTTTTTTAAAGTATTCATGATTGTAACTCCTTTAGCTTGGAATTATCTCCACAATCTCTAAGAAATTTCTCAAAATGTGAAATCGCATTACCTGATCTAATTGATTCTAAAGACATTTGAAGTCCTTCAGAGATATCTTTGGCCAAATTAGCAACAACTAATCCTGCTCCTGAATTCAGACATGTGATCTCAATTTTAGATTTACTTGCAGAGCCATCTAAAACAGAAATGAATGATTGTATTGCATCACTTAATGTTGATATTTGAAAATCCTTGATTGTTGCTTTGTGCAATCCAAGTTTTTGCGGATCAATTATTGATTTCTCGATTTTATCATCATGAAGAAAACAAACGTTGTTCTTGGAGGTAGTTGATAATTCATCTAATCCATCCGCTGAATGTACTGTCATGATGTTTTTTGAGCCTTTTTTTTGTAAGATGCTGGGTATTCGTTGCAAATATTCTTCTGAGAATACTCCTATTAGCTGATTTTTCACACTTGCTGGATTACACAATGGTCCTAGCAAATTAAATGCCGTTCTTGTTTTGAGTATTTTTCTTGCAGATGCAACATGTTTCATGGCGGGGGGATATTTTTGGGCAAATAGAAAGCCAATTCCATGTTTTTCAATTATTTCTGCTGTCTTGGTAGGTTCTGAATTAAGGTTATATCCAAAATATTCGAATATGTCAGCACTTCCAGTAACTCCAGATGATGAACGATTTCCATGCTTGGCTACTATTCCACCACAAGACGCAATTACAAATGCCGCAGTCGTGGAAATATTGAATGTGTTGAGTTTGTCTCCTCCAGTACCACATACGTCAATTATCGTACCCTTGCATTTGGGGAAAATATGAACTCCATGCTGTTCCATTTTAGATAACATTGTGAGTAATTCATCATCAGTCTCTCCCTTGTTTGCCAAATGTTGTAAAAACACGGCCTTTAATTGATCAGACTCTCGTTCTGATAATAAAATTTCCATGGCATCATTCATTTGTTCGTTATTGAGGTTGCCTCCAACTTCTAATCGTGCAATGTAATGTTCTAGCATTTTTTCACCTTGTTAATAAAATTCTGAAGGATTTTTTTTCCTTCAGTAGTAAGAATTGATTCTGGATGAAATTGTACGCCTTCAATTAGATAGTCTTTGTGAGAAACCCCCATAATCTCTCCATCATCTTCGGCAACCGCTGTTATTTTTAGAACATCTGGCAAGATTGTTTTTTCCCCGACTAGTGAGTGATATCTTGTTGCGCGAAAAGGATTTTGAACTCCCTCAAATAACGAATCAGAATAATGTTTAATCTGACTAGTTTTTCCATGTCTGGCACAACCCGCATTAACAACTTTACCGCCAAATTCATGAATTATCCCTTGATGACCCAGACAAATTCCAAGAATTGGGGTCTTGGGTCCTAACTCACGTATTACATTTGAACAAATTCCGAAATATCTTTTGTCTTCAGGAGTTCCAGGTCCTGGAGATATTATTATTGCATCGTAATTTTTTTGACTGATCTCTTCTAATGTAATCTTGTCATTGCGTACGACATCTGATTCAACCCCAAGTTCACCTAACAATTGAGCAATATTGTAGGTAAAGGAATCATAATTGTCAATTATTAGAAATTTCATTTTGTTGACTCCCTTAGCGCAGCAATCATGGCGCTTGCCTTGTGTTCAGTTTCTTTGAATTCTCCCTCGGGGGTAGAATCTATAACTATTCCAGCCCCTGATTGAATAAACCCATTATTGCCATCAAAAAATATACTTCTAATTGCTATTGCAAAATCACAGCATCCATTATTGGAAAAATAACCAACCGCTCCAGCATACTGCTCTCTTATGTCTGGCTCTAATTCGTTAATTATCTCCATAGCTCTGACTTTTGGTGCTCCTGACACTGTTCCTGCGGGAAATACCGCCTCAAATGCTGAGAACATGTCATATTTATCGTCTAATGTCCCTACCACATGGGTTACAATGTGCTGAACATGTGAGAATCTTTTGATTTGCATTAGTTCAGGAACTTTAACAGAGCCGTATTTACATACTCGGCCCACATCGTTTCGTCCAAGATCAACTAACATGGTGTGTTCAGCCACTTCTTTTTGATCTGATAAAAGTTCTTGCTCTAGTTTTTTGTTTTTTTCTTCGTCTTCAGTAATCTTACGTGTTCCTGCAATTGGAAATGTTTCGACCTCTTTTCCAGTAACTCTGACTAGCATTTCTGGACTGCATCCAATGTAAGTTTTTTCGCCAAATTTCATGTGATAAAGATATGGTGAGGGATTTAGTGATCGTAATTCTTTATAGACTCTAAGAAAATCACCCGAAGCTGTAAAATTAAATTTTCGTGATAAAACTACTTGAAAGATATCTCCAGAGTTTAGATATTCTTTTGCCTTGTTTACTATGGTTCTAAATTTTGACTCATCCATATTTGATTTAATTTCTGAAATGTTTATGTTTCCAAATTTTCTATCTGTTTGTTTTATCTCATTAATTCTATTTTCATCATAATAAAAATACAGAGACTGTTTTGTCTTGTTATCATACAGAATTCCATCGTGATAGATTCCGAATTCCAATAATGGTTTAGAGTTGTCCTTGATTGGAATATTTTCGTATAATTTTATTGCGTCGTAATTGATTATTCCAACAGCGCCACCGAGATATCTGTGCGATTTATCATTAGTTGATACAATAAAATTTTTAAGAGCTGTAATCGGATCACTAGTTTGTATTGTCTTTGTAGTACCGTCTTTGTATGACGCTTCTATTCTATCAGAGTATCCACGTATGATTATTTTTGGATCAAATCCAATAATTGATGATTCTGCTAATTCTTTAGGACCCGTAAGTGATTCAAAGAGAAAAGTATGCAAATAATGCTGTTCTAACTTTGAATAAATTTCAAACTGGGTTCCAGGTAAGCCTAGGGGTATTACAGTACAAGTATGGTTACCAAAGATGGCCACCCATAATTTTGCTGATTTTTCTGGGATATTTAATGAGTTGTTTTATCTGTGATTTTTCATAATTTTTATAAAAAATTCCACTGATTTAGGCACGATCAGGCTCAAATATTGTAATTATTACGGTATGGTACGGTACCTTTATATGCGATCTTGTTGTATTATATCCCATGAGTCAGTTACTTGAAAAACCAAAATCCCATGTGTTGTACTCCGAAATTTATTTTGGCAAGACAAAAACTCTATTGAAGAGCTCTGCACTTGAAGTCAGATGTGATTTATGCAACTCTGAACTTGGCGAAGGTATTGGAATTACTGCCAAAAAAATTGGTGAGCGAACTGTCTTTGTTTGCAGCCAACATGGTTTTTAGTTGTAAAACTGATAAGTAAGAACTGGAAATATCTACGTATGACTGATTTTAGTTATGAACCATACAGGAAAATCCACGTTCATGATTTGATCAAGATGAGTTTAGATGATTTAGTTAGTATGATTTCTACTCTGGATTCTGCAAATGCATATTGGACAGACGGTGTTCTCTTTGTTAATTTTTCTATTTCAGAGTCTGATGAGTTGGGTAAAAAAGAAATTGAGGGTGAGACATATCTAGATAGAATTATTTTTTGCAAGTATGAGAAACATACCAAAACTGCCAAATCTAGTACAAACGTAGAAATCAACGTGATCAACGTTCAAACTAGTCATTTGTATAGTGAATTAGTATCATGGATTAAAAAACAACCTGTTTGGAATGAATGATGATGATTGAAACTACCGATTTTAGTAAAATTCATGAAAAAATAACAAACTCAGAGATTCCAGTTGGTGATTTGATATCATATTTTAGAGTTAAATGCAAGCATTGCGGGCATCATAGAATAATGCATGATTCAGTAGGAAAATGTGAGGGTGTAATGAATAAACCCTGTAACTCAGGATGTGATAATTTTTCTCCGGAAATCTGAGAAATATTCTTAACTCGTCAAGTTTTTAGTAATGCCATGTATGTGGCAATAATTGACATACCACTAAAAGAAGAGCGAGAAAATGAATTCAGCGCTTGGATAAAGGAGACTAACAAAATTTTAAGTAAAAATTCGGGATTTATTGGAAGGCGACTTGGTAAATCAAGTGATGGTAAATACATCATAATAGCTGAATTTCAAGATGAGGCTACACATCATAGAATTCACCAGTCTCCTGAACATCATCAAATCTCATTACAATTAATGGACTATCTCAAACAAGGACCATCAAGAAAATTTTTCGATATAATCTCACAGTAAATTTTTAGTATATTTTTTACCAGTTGGAAATTAAGAATTTACCAAATTGGACTAGTAACTGCACCTTGAGCAGCAGAACCCACAAGTGAAGCATATTTTGCTAAAGCACCGGATTCATAATTTGGTTTTCTTGGTTGCCATGTATTTCTCCTATTCTCCATTTCATCATGCGATATGTTTAGATCAATTTGGTTTGTTTCAGTATCAATTATGATTTGATCCCCATCTTGAACCAATGCTATGTTTCCACCAACATAAGCCTCTGGGGCAACATGACCTATCATGAATCCTCTTGTGGCACCAGAAAACCTACCATCTGTAACCATCGCAACTTTTTCACCTAATCCTTGACCTACAAGTGCTGCAGTAACAGCTAGCATTTCTCTCATACCTGGTCCACCCTTTGGACCTTCATATCGAATAACTACTACGTCCCCTTCTTTGATTTTACCTTGTGATACTGCATCAAAGGCCAACTCTTCTCTATCAAAACATTTTGCTTTTCCAGTAAATTTAGTGATTTTTACTCCAGACATTTTTACCACTGCTCCATCTGGAGCCAAGGAGCCTCTAAGAATTACAGCAGTTCCAGTTTTGTATAATGGATTAGAAATTGGCTTTACTATATCATCATTTGATGGAGGTAAAATAATTCCATCCAGATTCTGTTTCATTGTTTTTCCAGTTATGGTCAAGACATTCTCGTGCAATAATTTTTTGTCCAATAATTTCTTGAGCATTAACGGTACGCCACCCACTTTGTCTAGATCATTCATTACATACATTCCACCGGGCTTGAGGTCTGCTACATGAGGAACTTTTCTTCTAATTCGCTCAAAATCATCATATGTAAGCTTCACTTTGGCCTCATGAGATATTGCAAGTAAATGAAGAATAGCATTGGTAGAACCCCCAATAGCATTAAGCATTGTAATTGCGTTCTCAAAAGCTTCAAAAGTCAAAATATCCCTAGGTTTGATGTTATTTTTTAGAGCCTGAACGCATGCCACACCTGTATCGTAAACAATTTTTTCTCTTCTATCATCTTCTGCCGGTGGTGATGCGCTTCCAGGAAGTGCAATTCCAAGTGCTTCAGAAATTGATGCCATTGTATTTGCAGTAAACATACCACCACAAGAGCCTGCAGTAGGGCAAGCATAATTTTCAATATTCTTTAGAGCCTCAAGAGTCAACTGCCCTGCATCATATGCTCCAACTGCCTCATAAACATCTTGAACGGTAAGCTGCTTACCGTTTAACATTCCAGGCATTATAGTTCCGCCATAAACAAAGATTGACGGTAGATTTAATCTGGCCATTGCCATCATTGTTCCTGGAAGACTCTTATCACAACCTGCAATTCCAACTAGCCCATCATATTGATGTGCACGTACCATCAGCTCAATAGAATCCGCAATAACCTCTCTAGAAATCAAAGAAGATTTCATGCCTTCATGGCCCATTGCAATTCCATCCGATACTGCAATAGTAGAAAATTCTCTGGGAGTAAATCCTGCATCAGATACTCCTTGCTTTGCTTTAATTGCTAATCTTGGAAGGTGAATATTGCATGGTGTTGCCTCATTACCTGTATGGCATACTCCGATGAATGGCTTATCTAAATCACTATCAGTTAGACCCATGGCCTTGTACATTGCTCTGTGAGGAGCACGGGCCGTTCCAGAAACTACATTTCTACTTGAAATCTCCATTATGCAATCAACTCAGCTAATGCCATATTAGAATTTGGGTAATTCTCAGACTATTTCTTCTCTATGAATAAACCGTCAAGTTCCTTTAGATAGTTGTCCACCTGAGTCTGATTTTCATTTCCGTATAAGACAAGTACTCTGTCATCATCCTTTATGACATAGTTGATCAAAGATGGAACCTTTTCGTGATTTACATAGAATTTTAGAGAATAATCTTCATTACTGCAGAATGTATGTTCTGGTTTCTTATCTGGGAAAATAAAGCAATTATCATCAAAACCTACTTTCATAGATTTGAATAGAAATCCTAAAGGCACGTTTGTGGCATGTCTATGAATAGTATCTCCATTTTGACTTTCAAAGTGAATGTATGGGCTTTTTACCTGATATTCGGGTAAAGAAAAGTCAAATTTGTCACCAAATAGTCTAACAAGAACAGCAGCATGCTCATGATCATCACCTAGCTTTCCAGCTCCTGGTGGACCAGACATTTGAGTTCCTGTCACAGTCAGTTTTTCATAATAATGATAAGAGGCAAATCCGATTATTGCAATGATTACTGCGAAAACACCTGCAGCTATGAGTCTGTTTTTTTGTTTTTGAGATTTTTGCTTTGAGGCATAGTTTTCTCGTTCTTTTTCACGTCGGGAATCTCTGTTTTCGCCCATGTTAATCGTATTCCTAAAAGAGTACTAATTTAATCAATCGCATCAGAAGCATAATAAAATACAGATCTAAGAAATGAATCATTGGATTGTATCTTTTGTCAAATCATTTCAAAAAATCGAGAGGGACACTTTGTCTATGAAGATGCCAATCATGTGGCCTTTTTAGATAAATATCCAATAGATAAGGGACATGTTCTAGTGGTGCCAAAAAACCATCATGAAAAGATCACTGATATGTCAGAAGACAGTGTTGGAAAATTATTTAGTATAATCCCAAGAATTGCCAAAGCCATCATGAACTCAACTGGGGCTGTTGCATTTTCTCTGGCACAAAACAACGGAAGAGAGGCAAAACAAATCATTCCACACGTTCATGTCCACATAATTCCTAGATATGCTGAAATTGGTGCAGTATGGACCAAAAGAACTATTCCTAGTTCTCAAGAATTGGATGAATTATCAACTCTGATTAAAAAGCATATTTAGAATTTTTTAGAATAATGAAATTATTTGAATATTTTTTGATGAATTACTGTTAACCAACACTGAAATGTAATACTAACAAGTTTGTAAAATTAGAGGTTTGGATTGTATCTGAGAATTGCGGCAGATTTTCCAAGACTAGATAACATTGCACCATATTCAGACAAGCCTGAAATTACTTCTATTTTTGTACCGACTGGAATAGCGATAGTGGACAGATAATCAACTATGTCTTGTGATATTCCTACTCGATCCATAGATTTGCATGAATCACAAGGCTTGCTTAACAATTCAGTTTTTTTAGAAATTAGTTTTGGTTGTTCAATTATCTCTTCAACTATGTTCTTGCATCGATTGCATGTTATTTCCAGTCTATACAGGTTGGTATCGTCAGTAATTAGCAAGATATCGACTACATTGTTTTTTAATAGATTTAGAATATCTTTGAGACCATACACACCTAGACCTGTCCTGTTATTGATTTCGCGAAATAGCCTCTCTACTAATTTTTTTTCTTCTGCTAATCTAAAATCAGAAAGAACATCCTGTGCTTTCATAAAAGCTTCACGTATTCCTTCAGAGCCAGAATATGATGTATCTAGTGTTGAAATTACCATGTTTTGCAGTCTATATTCGAGATAGTTTTCTTTGAGAAAGTCTTCTTTTGTAGGACCTGGACCTGATACAATTAGTCCTTTGATTGGATAGATATCAATGAAAAATTCTTTGGTTGTTTCTGCAACTCTATTGTAATAGTATGATAATTCCATCTCTCTGAGCCTTTCAAATCTTCTAGCAGATTGCCCGCCCTGCCTGTGTTTTCCTGCAACGCCAGAACTAGTTTCTCTGAGTACTTCGATTTTGTCCCCATGCAAAAGTCCCCATCCTGCATCCTTGGTATCAATTGCTAAAAATCCAATTAGATTATCGTCTTTTAGCATGTCTTTGAGAATATCTACATGAAAATGATCATCGCAGCGATACAATGAAGTGGTAAGATCCTTTGGCGGTTCTAGCTCCCAGACTTTGATTACCTCACTTCCAATGGGACCTCCGCCTTCTGGTGGAACCGCACCACAAAAAACAACTAAACCACGTTCTGGTGTTTCCTTGTATAGCTTTAGTCTTTGCTGCACACGTCCAAGTGCATCCACTACGTGGGTTCTCGTCATTGCGGATTTGATATTATCTGCAGTTCCTTGTTCTTCGCGTAATTGATTAATGACTAGGTGCAACTGCTTTGCCTTTGGAATGTAAACAGTGATCAATTCAGTACCCCTACCAGAAATTCTAGATAGTTCATCCAAAGTTTTTTTAATCTTGTAAATTTTTACCGAGTCTTGCTTTTCTATAGTGATTTTTCCCAACAGGATTCAAGCTTTTTGGATGCCATATTAAGATTCCAACAATTCATGTGAATCTGAAATTGATGAATATTCTAACGACTAACTACTCGTCTAGAACCTTGCGAAATACATCTAGTGGTTGATTTCCTGTGATTTTCGTAATTTTATCACCAGAAATGATCAAAAATGATGGTGTTGCATCAATTTTAATTCCTTGTCCAAATTCATAAGTATTGAGAACCTTTTTTTCGTATTTTTTCGAATCAAGACATCTTTCTAATGCATCAACATCCAGACCTGCAGTCTGACCAAAATTACTCAGGGATGCTCGATTTATCCAGCCAGTCCTCTCCCCATTCCAGTTTTTGTAAATCTCATCATGCATTGCCCAAAATTTACCCTGATCATTAGCACAGTGGGAAGCTTCTGCTGCAAGAACAGAGTCAGGCCCATTTAATGGAAAATCTAGAAAAATCAAACTTGCTTTACCACTATCAATGTATTCTTTTTTGATTACATCAAGACTATTTTTGTGAAATTTGTAGCAAAATGTACACTGATAGTCACCAAACTCTACTATGGTAATCGGGGCAGAAGAAGTTCCAATGTGAGGGGAACCACGCTCGATAAGATCTCCTAAAGTAAAATCAGTATTTTTTTGAGGTAGTAAATTTCCAAAAACAGCAATTACAAAAACCACTGCAATAACTGCTATTGCAGAAGGAATTACAAAAGCTAGTTTTGACATATTCTTGACTATTTCAAGACGCAAAAATAGTTTTGCTATGCAATAGTTGCAAGTGTCCACAGTGCGGAATTTTTTGCAGCAATTTCTGCCACAAATGGATCGTCTGCAGAAGCAATTATTATCAAATCCCCGTTTCTAGGATTGAGATTTTTTAGCAGTAATTTTCTTGTTTTTGTATCGTCTGATAAGCAATCAATACTTTCTTTTGGAAAAACAAACTGATTTTCTTTGTATTGTAGTGTGGTAGCCCCACTAGCACCGTAAAGGATGGCATAATCTCGCTGTTCCATTCCTGTTTTTGAGGCAAAAGAATACGTTCGAAGAATCACCCCGTAATTGAATTTGCTACGTGCAATGTTGCATTTTGGTATAATGCACTCGGAATCAATCACGTCGTGTAATGATTTAGCGAAATTTTTTCCCTTGATCGTAAGAAATGTTCCGGATTTGGTTGAATCTGCAAACCCTGTTTCTTTTAGATGGGCGATCATTGTCTTGACTGCCCCTTCACCAATGTGAAGTTGCTCACATAATGTGTTTCTGGAAACATAGGATTCGGTATACAATAATTGAAATGCTTTGAAAACATGAGGAGTTGAAAATGTCAGAACTTTGGAGGAACCTTTTCTGGATACAATGTTTTGTAATGTTTGTACTCTTGACCGCATACTCATTAAATATTGGATGGTTCATCCAATGACTTAAATACATTGATTCGAGGATTTCTGCATGACACAGTCCAAAGAGATTGTAATTTCAAAGTCAAGTGTTCCAAAACTAGCAATACTAATTCTTGCTGCGTTTTCTGCATTTGGGCTATTCGTTGTGGGCTTTGATCAAGGACAGTTGTTTTCTCCAGTGTTTGGGGAGCAAGCTTTTGATCAGATGTGGCTACACGAACTCACTCATGATATGAGACATGCAGCTGGCTTTCCATGCCACTAGCGTGAATCCTTCATGAAGACGTCTATTTTTATTGCGGCCGTTATACTAGCTGGTGCACTTTCAGGTACAATATACGGCTTGGCCAATCTAGTCCTTGTTGAACCATACTTGGATACTGCAATTAGTATAGAAAATCAACATTTATTCAATTCTGGCAAAGAGCAGAATACCCCAGATTTTTGGGCAAAATATTATTCGTATAGGGCATGGCAAAAAGGAGGAGAGATTATAGCTGGTTCTATTTTTGGCTTGGCCATGGGGTCATTATTTGGTCTAGTTTTTGGACTGACAAAAAGTTCACTCCCACGCAAAAATCCTATAGCAAAGTCATTGTTTTTGGCAATGATAATGTGGGCAGTTTTGTACATTGTACCTTTTGCAAAATTCCCTGCAAATCTTCCAGGAATGGAAGGATCTGAAACAATAATTCCAAGACAGACATTGTATCTTACCATGCTGACAATATCCGGACTTGGAGCAGTAGGATTTTTTGTATTTTATAAAAAAACTGGAAAAAAGTTAGCCTCCATTACAGGATATGCCATATTAGTAATTATGGCATTTTTTATAATTCCAGCAAATCCTAATTCTCCACAATTAGATTCCCAGTTAATTTTTTTCAGGCTGGCTACAATTACCGGAATGACTATGTTTTGGATATCTTTGGCAATGATTTTTGGGGCTTTATGGATAAAGCTAAACCTTGATCAGATTTATGAAAAAAAATCAAAAAACTAAATTATTTATTCTCATTCTATATAATTAGAACAATAACATTTTATTTAAAGACCGAAAGAGGGAACACAATAACTTGACTAGACGGTTTACTTTACCACAATTAAAAAAATATGATATTACTCAAAAAGTAATTGAGGCATTAGCTGATGCGGAATCAAGGACTGTGCTCTTTTCAGTTATTAAAAAAGGTAAAACAGCTGCAGAAATTGCAACAAAGTATAAAATTCCGTTATCATCAGTTTACAAAAAATTAACAGATCTAGAGAATCTTTCTTTGGTTCATGTAGAGCGCTGGATGATTTCGGATAATGGTAGAAAATTCAAAGTTTATCGCTCTAGAATTAAAAGAGCAGACATTTCAATTAAAAAACCAGAACCAGTTCTTAGTCTAGCACCTAATCAGTGATTAAAATGCTCGACAAGAAATCCACACAAAATCTCAGTCATTATGATGTAACTCAGCAAATTATTGAGACACTTGCTAATGTTTATTCCCGTGCCGTTCTTTTTTGTATTATAGACAAGGCAAAAGATGCTCAAACCATTGCCGATGACCAAAAAATGTCAGTATCTACAGTTTACAAAATTCTCTCTCAACTAGAAAATCTCACATTAATTGAGGTTGATAGATACGAGATATCTGACGCTGGAAAAAAAATCAAATATTACAAATCAAGAATCAAAAAGGCAGAAATTATTGTTGGCGGGAATATGCCCATTCTTAATCTCCAATCTAATTAGTGTCATTCTAGAATCATAGAACAGCTTTCTCCTTTAAATAAAGTTAGGCTTACCTATCTAATTGTGAGATATTTTTGGGCGGTATTGCTTGGAGTAATAGTAATTTTATCGTCTTTACACGCTTCGTACTCTCAAACATATGATTCCAGTCTTGTTGGATCATCTGTAATTGTAACAAAAATTGGTGCATCATTAACCAAATCAAGCATAGAAAGTGGAGATTTGGAATCAGCGCTAGTTTATTCGAAATTTACTACGGATTATTATTCACAACAGATTGGAGCTTTACGTCCTACTGAAAACCCGGCCGTAGATCCACTGCATTTACTTTTAATTGATATTCATTCAAAAATTGAGAATGGTTCTTTAGATTCAGTTTCTGCAGATTTAGATTATGTATTATCGGAAATAGAAAAATTTCCAAAATCAAATGACAAAAATCTAGTTATTGTAAATATCCTAGGTGTTGCTGATCAAACATATCAAAAAGCATTCACTGATAATTCATCACAATATTATACAATTTCGTATGATTTGATTAGAGAAGCAGAGTTAATCTCTGAATCAATAGCATCTAATGAAAGACAGGAAAAAGAAATTGAAGAGTTTTTCTTTGATTTGAAATCTCTGATTAACAGTAAGGCTGATTTTATTCCGACTAGTAAGTTAATTACTGCAATACAACGAGATTTAACAAAAACTGATTCTTTGACTAGTGAGAAATCTAATCTCTTTAATTCTATAAAAGACAAATACTCTAAAGCTAATCAAGAACTAAAAAATGGAAATTATCAAAGGGCTGAAGAACTGGTCATTTCAGCCTATTTGGATAACTTTGAGTATCTAGAAGGAGATATTGAGAAAGTTGACGAAAGTCTTGTTCACAATATGGAATCCAATATGAGAGAAAAACTTCGAGACATGGTTCGTGAGAAAAAATCACCTGAAAGTATCAGTGCCTTCATTGAAGATCCAATTCTAAAAGATTTGAATCAGGCCGAGTCTTTATTTTCCAATCTTAAAGACAACAATATCCAGTTCGCTGATGCAGAAACCATAACACCAAAGCCTCTCAATCCAATTGGCTCTGCTAGTGAGGAACAAAAGTCTGGCGTTAGAAGCCAAATTGACATTATTCGTGATAAATTGGAAACAATGTTAGAACAATACAAAGAGGGAAACTATGAAGCGGCTTTAACAACTGCCAGAATTGCATATTTGGATAGCTACGAACATGTTGAAATCCCACTGCGAAATATCGATCCTGATTTTACTCTGGAAGTAGAATTGCAATTTGCACAAATGCGCCAGCTAATCAATGAAAGGGCCGATTTTGATCTCGTTCAAGAGGAAGCAGTCAAAGTAAGGCGTAGCCTAGACGAATCAGAAAGACTAGTAACAGGAACTGGTCAACTTGCACCATCAATTGCATTCACATCGTCTTTCGCAGTAATTTTCAGAGAAGGATTAGAATCTGTTTTGATTTTAGGTGCAATTCTGACATATCTTGAAGCGTCAAGAAATACCAAATACAAAAAATTTGTCTATTATGGCATAGTAATCGCAATTGGAGCAACTGCAATTACATGGATTGCAGCGTCATACATAATTGAAATTTCTGGTGCAAATCGTGAACTAGTAGAGGCAATAGCTGCATTATCTGCAACTGCGGTTTTATTTTATGTCAGTTTTTGGATACTAAATAAAATCGAACACAAGAAGTGGATGGAGTTTGTCAAGGCCAAGGTCTGGCAAGCATCTACTACTGGAGGTGTTGCAGTGTTTGTACTTCTATCCTTTTTTACAATATATCGAGAGGGATTTGAAACAGTATTATTTTATCAAGCAATGTTTGGATTTGCAAAACACATGGAATCCTATGTTGGCTTGGGATTTGTTTTGGGAATTGGTGTATTATTAGCAGTGTATTATATCACCAGACAGCTAGGAAAACGATTGCCACTAAAGATTCTCTTTGGTCTAACTATGGGGGTTGGCGCATATCTTTCTATAGCATTCCTAGGAAACGCAATACGGGAATTACAAACACTAGACTTACTGCCATTTACTAGCATGTTAGGAATTATTCCCAGATTGGATATCAATTTGGCAAAAATGACTGGAATTTATCCAACTTTGGAGTCATTAATTGGTCAAGTCATGCTGCTTTCAGTATATCTGGCTGCATCCACATACGTTCTTGTATTAAGACCGAAACGAGATGAGCAGATATCATCAATGCGCAAGTCAAGAAAAGAGATTGACGAGTTTGAGGCGCATTAGAATAGGAATTGATGTAGGTGGTACCTTCACAAAGGCTGTTGCAATAGACATCAAAACAGGACAAATTGTTGGAAAATCAACTGTCCCAACATCTCATAGTTCTCAAAAAGGTGTATCAGAAGGAATTGTAATCGCTTTATCAAAAATATTATCAGAATCAAAAATCGACATCTCAGAAATAGAGCTAATCGCGCACTCTACAACCCAGGCAATCAATGCTTTGTTGGAATCAGATACTGCAAAGGTAGGAATAATTGCAATGGGTGTAACTCCTGAAAAAGGACACATAATCAAGAGAACTAATCTATCGGATACAAAAATTAACTCTGATCAGGGCCTAAAAACAGAGCACGCGTTTTTAGATACCGGGCATTTGATAACAGAATCAGAGGTCTCTAATACAATATCTGATTTAAAGAAAAAAGGTGTTCAGGTAATTGTTGCAACTGAAGCATTTGGAGTCGATGATCCATCAAATGAAATATTTGTAATGAAAAATGCCATGGAACATAAAATTCCTGCCACGGCATCACACGAAATATCTGGAATTTATGGATTGGAAATTAGAACTTTGACTGCGGCAATTAATGCAAGTGTTTTACCTAAAACATTTGAGGTGGCAGATTTTGTCGAAGATGCAATTAGAGGAGTTGGAGTGTCAGCACCACTAATGATAATGAAAGGAGATGGAGGAGTGACAAACATGGACACATTTAGGACAAAACCCATCCTTACAATACTCTCTGGACCTGCAGCAAGTGTCGCAGGTGCATTACTCTATCTAAAAGTCTCTAATGGGATTTTTATCGAAGTTGGGGGGACTAGCACCAATATTTGTATAATTAAAAATGGCAAACCCGAGATTCGTTATGTTACAATCAATGAGCATCCTACTTGTATTAGATCAATGGATGTGAGAATTCTTGGAGTTGCCGGCGGCTCGATGATAAAACTCAGAGACAATAGGGTCTGGAAAGTCGGCCCTCGCAGTGCCCACATAGCAGGCCTCAGATATTCCTGTTTCGCAGAGCCCGAAGTGCTCAAAAGAGGAAAGATCATTCTAGTCAGACCTAAGCAAAGCGATTCTGAACCATATGTTGCAATAGAGTGTGAAAATGAAACATTTGCAATCACTAATACTTGTGCAGCTAATGCACTAGGTCTAATTGATAAAACTGATTACTCTTACGCAAATCAAACATCGGCAAAAATTGCCATGGAATTACTTGGCCGACAGGCAGGAGTAACTGGTCCAGAAATTGCAATGTCGGTAATTCAAACAGCGTCTTTTGAAATTACCAAAACCGTATCAAAAATTCTCAAAGAATTCAAAATGGACAAGAACCATACTCAAATAATTGGTGGAGGTGGTGGAGCATCAGTTCTAGTTCCATTTGTTGCAAAGCAACTTGGAATATCATACAAAAAGGCAGAACATGCTGAGGTAATATCGTCAATAGGTGTAGCTTCTTCAATGATACAAGAGGAAATAGAGCACACCATAACAAATCCGACCCCTGAACAAATTTCGGAACTGCATAAAAAAATTCATCAGGCAATGATAGACAAAGGAGCAATACCGGAATCAATTACAATTGATTCTGAATATATTTCTGAAAAATCATTATTGAGATTATCTGCCACCGGGAATGTTGAAATGGATAGCTCAGAGAACGCCAAAAATGTATTCACACTAGATGAGGCAAAAATTCGTGCAGCTGAAATTTTGAACACGTCTTCAGATTTAGTGGATTTATCATTTGAAACTGATCATTATTTTGTATTTACTGGACACGTATCTGAAAAAAAACTCTTTAGCAAGAAGAACAGACATCCAATTCTTGTATTAGATAGATTTGGTAGGCAAAAGCTTTCAATAAAAAACGGTAAATTGTTTCTTGGCGGCAAAATTTCGATATTAGAAGAAATAGATGATTTCTTAGAATCTCGAAATAGTGAAATCGCTCCACAGGTCTATCTATTGAACAATCTAAAATTGGTAGATTTTTCTGGACTAACCTCGATTTCGCACATACTGAGTGCCATAAAAGACGACCTAGATTCATCAGATAGGGCAGCTGTAATAGTAGAAATTTCATGATTCAAAATACTAAAACTAGCAATCAGAAACATTTGGTTCAAATCCTTTTTTTGATTTAGGCATATCTGTGAATTTGATAACAAGACCTATAATGCAAAACTACACAAGCACATCATGAAACTAGTTATTTTTTTGACAATACTTGGAGGTCTCTCATTTTTACCAATGTCATTTGCAGAATCTGGGATTTATCCTCTAGTTGTGGATGAAAAATCATTTGAGATTCCATACCAAGTAGATGGTCAGATCATTGCAATGAAAATCGATAACGAGTCAAAATCATTACTAATTGGATTAAACCATGTAAAAGAATCTACTTTTAGAGTATCACTTCCCACTGAATTGATTTCTGCAACAAATGATAACTTTGTTGTTCTAGTTGATGGGTATGAGTCTGATTTTGTATTATCAAATTCTGAAAATAATCCCAGCATACGAGTTCCAATATCTGATTCAACAGAAGAAATTGAAATTATCGGCACACGAGTCATACCGGAATTTCCATTAGGAATCCTATTTGTCGTAGCTGTAATGATTTCACTAACAATTATTATGACAAAATCGAATTTGCCTTTTTTTAGGTAGTTACCTTATCTAATTTTTTTTGTTTTGCAGCTTTTTTAATTTCTCTGGCCATTCTTCTTCCCATGCTCATTGGCTCATCATATAGAAGTGTAGAATATGGCGAACCCTCCATGTAGATATTGGTTCCAGCAACAATTCTAGCTGAAAACTCGAAACTCCAAAATTTTCCATTTTGATCATAGACTCCTTCAATGCAGAATGGACCATTCATTCCTGGTTTGACGAGTCTTTGTGATGCAGACACAAATCTCTCACCCATTTGATAGACCTCATCTAATAATGACTCTCTTAGAACCATTGGGCTATTTCCTATGACGTTAAATGAAGAAATGTAATCCATTCCAATTTGTTCGCTTGCGGGAATTCGGGCCAATCCTTCAATGTCGGATTCATGTCTTTTATCCACGCCAAAAAATTCTAACTTGTCTTGTAGTGGTGAGTAGAAAAATTGCAAATATGCTAATACTCCCATGACATATTCCTGAATGTACAAGTCAGAGTCACCTTTTATGAGACCCTGTTGTATCAGTATGTCTCTTTTTTTGATATAGTCTTTTTCAGAGCTAGCTAAAAAATAGCCCTTACCACCTGCTGCCCCGTGTCTTTTTGCAATTACTAGTTGATTGATTTTGTTAGGAGTTGGAATTTGTTGTGGGACATTAAGTTTTGACTCTAACATCAATTGCTGCTTGAGCTCCCGGTCTGATTCCCATTTTAAAATCCACTTGTTCCCAAAAACTGGAATTTTAATGGACTCGATTTGTTTTGTAGACATTTGAGCAATTAGCGTTCCATGAGGAATTAACACCGCGTCATTTTTTTCCAAAATACTAGTTGATTTATTATCTAAAAACTCTTCAAAGGAATCAACTAGTATGATTTCATCAATAAAATCAAATCTTTTGTATAATCTCTCTCGTTTTTTTTCAGAGATCAGGATTGTTTTTAGTCCTTCATCTTTGGCACCTTTTAAAACCTGTAGAGCACAGTGTGAGCCAAGTGTGGCAACAGAAACCATCAATATTTTGAATAAATTCTACCTTTATGAAAGTTCAGCTTGAGTCTTTGAAACAAAAGCAAATACTTCGTCTATAAGATCAATTGATAGGTCTTTTTTAAGATCTTCAGGAGTTGCCTTTAGTACGAAATCTACCATGCTTTTATTTTTAGTCATAGTTTGAGGATCTTTTGCATACATTGAATAAACAGAAATGGCATTAGATATGACCACCAAAAGTCTCTCCCTATCAGATAAAGCCATGACATTTTCATAAAAAAACGGTAATTTTTACTCTATTGTATAAAATAGAATTTCATGGTAAAATTCAGGCTCACACATTAAAAGAATAACTATTAAGATTTACGAATGAATTTTACCCTAGATATAATAAACAACCACTCGATAAAACCTTATGAACAAAACTATCTCGTTTGCAGTTGGAGCCGGAGTCCTTCTGGCATTAGCCTTCTCACTTGGAGTCATACCAAATGTAAGCAATGCAATGGGACAAACTGAGCCAACTCCGTACCCATCACGAGAAAAAACACTCTCAGTGAGCGGTCAAGCGACTACATTTGTTGAACCAGATAGACTGAATGTCAACTTTGGAGTTGAAGTACAAAAAGCAACTGCCAAAGACGCACTAGAAGAAAATACTTCTAGAATGAACGAAGTCATTGATGCCATAAAATCAACTGGAATATCTGAAGATGAAATAAGCACAACACAGTTCACAATTTATCCAGTCTACGAGTCATATCAGGAAAAAGAAACCGGTATCTACCGACAAAGACTTACTGGATACAGTGTTTCCAATATGATTTCTGTCAAGACATCAAAACTCAATCTAGCATCTGACATTATAGATTCCGCTGTAAAGGCCTATGTTAACAGAGTAGATAACGTGTGGTTCTCTCTTTCTGAGAAAAAACAACAACAAGTTAATGATGATCTACTAGCAGAAGCCATAAGCAACGCAAAATCAAAAGCCGACAAAGCACTAGCACCATTAAACTATAGTGTTATCGGTGTAAAACACGTTAGTCTCTCAGATTCTGGCTATTATCCACCACCGATACCAGTTTACGCTGCTAGGGATATGGGATATGCCAAAGAGGCAACGCCGATATTCTCATCTGACCAACAAGTTAGTGCCACAGTAAGTGTTGTCTTTCTAATAGGAAGCGACTAAATCTTTCTTTTTATTAAAATTATTTTCAATCAATCAATTACAATTAATTGAATATAATTTCAAAAAAGCTATTACGAGCAAAATACTCTGATATGAAAAGCCCATAGAAAATCCATTGTAATAAAATCAAAGAGATTTGGAAACAGACGTCTAAATTTTCATAGATGCTTTTCATATAATGATAATTCTTCAATTGTGCGAATCTTTCCGCCAGTGATCTGAATTAGTCGCTTTTTGTAGAACAAATCAATTCTAGTTCTGTGTTGTAGTAATTCTATTACCTTTCTGGTCATATATCGCCCCTTTTTGTCAAAATCAAATAATAAAATCAGATTTTTATTTAAAGAGACAGAATCTGCAAATTTTACAAGGCCACCGAATTTATGAAATTCAAGAATTTTTTGTTCCAAACCTAGACTTTTTAGCGCCTGAGAGTCTTTTTTGCCCTCTACTATTATTACACTGTCAGTAACAGAATTTAGTGAGGAAATGAAATCTCGAATTTCCGAAATTTCTTCTGGTTCAATTTGCATGTAATGTTTAGAGAAAGGTGGGATAATTTGTATTAGAGTTAATGAAGATGACAAAGAAATGCATGAAAATTTGATTTATTACTGTGAAGGATAATTTCTAAGCAAATATTTTAAGAATTTAATCAAAAATCTATCTAAAAAGGATCACGTTTCATATAATCATCTTGAGCTGATTTGATTTTTTGATCATATGCGATATCATATGTGATGTCAACTAGTTCTGCCTTACTTGTAATTGGTACTAGTGTTTCATCTTGGTCTAATGTGGTATCATCTTGAAGATTCAAAAGAGTATCGATGCTATCTGCTAGAATCATGCGTACTTCTTTGATGTAATCAACAATGTCTTCATTGCCGCTCATTAGTAGAGAATCATAGTTTTAGTCTAATTAATTTTTCATCGGCTTATATGATAGGCACAGGCTCAAAACACGCGCAATTTTCATTAAAATAAATACCGAATCCCAAGCACACTTACCATGATAGGCAGAGACTTGGAAAATTGGAGGCGGACACATTACTCTACTCAATTATCAGCCAAGCTTGAAAATAACGAAGTAACTGTGATGGGCTGGGTTTTATCAGTAAGGGGACATGGAAATATTTCTTTTATGACACTAAAAGACATGCAAGGAGAAATTCAGATAGTAGCCAAGGCCGGAAGCTGTCCTGATGATGTTAGAGAGAAAATATCCCACCTAAAATCACACTCTTCAGTTGGTGTTATGGGAGTTATCAAACCTTCAGAAAAGGCACCAAACGGTGTAGAGATTATTCCTAAAGAATTAAAAGTTTTTTCCGAAGTTGAAAAAATTCCTCCCTTTGAGCCATATGCTAAAACCGTAAAAAACATCGACACGCGATTAGAAATAAGACCAATTGATCTCAAAAGAAAATCACTACAACATGTCTTTAAAGTAAGAAGCCTAGTACTCAAGTCAATTAGAGATTATTTTTATGCTAGTGAATTCTTGGAAATCAATACTCCGAAAATGATTGCCACAGCAACAGAGGGTGGAGCTGCATTGTATCCAATTTTTTACTATAACAAAGAGGCATTTTTAGCCCAATCTCCTCAGTTATACAAAGAACAACTAACAATGAGTTTTGAAAAAGTATTCGAGATTGCGCCGATATTTCGTGCAGAGCCTTCTAGAACTAATCGACATCTCTCTGAAGCAATTTCAATAGACATGGAAGAAGCATATGTGGATTATAATGATATAATGCAGAGAATTGAAGACCTCATTAAATCATCAATTAAGACCATATCGGAATATGCAAAAAATAATCCAGATTCGGAATTTATTGTACCAGAACTACCAGAAAAAATTCCTCAATACACCTATGCTGAGCTAGTAGATAGAATGCAAAAGGCTGGCGCTAAAACCGAATGGGGTGATGATTTGTATCCATCAAATTTGAAAAAAATTGGTTTAGATGGATTTTACTTTATCAAGGACTGGCCAACTGGACCAAAGCCATTTTATGTCAAAATAAGCAAGACTGATCCCAAAGTATCCGAATCATTTGATTTGATGTTTGGAGATTTGGAACTCTCCTCAGGCAGTACCAGAGTTGAGAAAAAAGACGAATTAGAAGAGAGAATGAAAAACAAGGGCCTCAAAGTTGATGCTTTTGAGTATCATCTAAGGGCGTTTGATTATGGCGTGCCACCACACGCCGGATGTGGAATAGGCCTAGAAAGACTGATCATGGCCCTTACAGGAACTGAAAACATAAGAGATACAACACTATATCCCAGAGACGTAGATAGACTTACACCATAGGTGAGAAATTGGTAACAAAAGAAGACATTGAGCATATTGCAAAGCTAATGAGAATAGATGTTGTAAATTCCGACGAGTATTTTGAGCGACTAAATAAGATACTAGGATATTTTGACATTTTAGACAAGGCTGATATTGACGGTGAGGATATACCAGTACAACAAGTAGCAATAGAAGATCTCAGAGAAGACAAGTACATTGAGTTTTCAGATAATCTCATAGAACAACTAAAAAACTACAAGGGAAGCTACATCAGAGCACCCAAGATGAACTAGATGAAACTAGGAATTTCCGCTGCAGAATATATCAGCAGTATCAAAAATGGAACAATTTCTGCTGAAGAGTTTATGTCTAAAACACTAGAGCACATAAAAAAAGTAGAACCAAAATTTCATGCGTTTATCTCAATTGATGAATCTGCCATAGAAGAGGCCAGACATGTTGACAAGAAAATAAAATCTGGAGAAAACGTTGGAGCGTTTTTTGGAATGCCAATCTCAATTAAGGATAATATTTGCATCAAGGGTGGCAAAACCACATGCGCATCTAAAATACTAGAGAATTATATTTCTCCATATGACGCAACTGTAGTTTCTAAACTAAAAACTCAGGATGCAATAATTGTTGGCAAAACTAATCTTGACGAGTTTGCAATGGGTGTCGCAACTGAATTTTCCGCATTTGGCCCAAGCAGGAATCCTTGGAATACGGATTATGTTCCAGGCGGTTCATCAGGAGGCAGTGCGGTAGCTGTGGCAGGCCTAGAATCCATACTGTCATTGGGTTCAGATACCGGAGGTTCCGTGAGAAATCCTGCTAGTTTTTGCAATATTGTGGGATTAAAGCCAACATATGGGCTAGTATCAAGATTCGGCCTAGTATCATATGCAAACAGCATAGAACAGATTGGACCTATGGGAAGAAGAGTGGAAGATGTGGCCTTGCTCTTAAATCACATTGCGGGAAAGGACTCTAATGATCCCACTACAATAGATAACAAAAATCAAGATTATCTCTCTGAAATTAATGCTGGAATTTCCGGGAAAAAAATTGGAATAATAAAAGAAATGAGCACTGGTGCAGGATTGGATAGCACGGTATCTTCAGTATTCAAAAATTCTGTAGCCGCATTTGAAAAATTGGGTGCTAAAATACAAGAAATATCACTAGATATGGTAGAGTATACTGTTGCAACATATTATGTTCTAACAACTGCAGAAGCAGGAAGTAATCTATCCAGATATGATAACTTGCGATACGGTTTTGAACTGGATTCAGAAGGCTATGAATTCAAATCATATATTTCCAAGGCAAGAAGAAATTTTGGACCCGAAGTTACACGAAGAATGATTCTTGGCGGTTTTGTTCCTTCAGCAGGATTTGCTGGAAAATACCTACTCAAGGCACTCAAAGTTAAAAGCAAACTACAAAAACAAATCCAAGATGCTTTCTCAAAGTGTGACTTTTTAATTTCCCCAACAGTTCCAGTAATGCCTTTTAAATTTGGAGAAAAAATAGACGACCCATTAGCAATGTATCTAGCAGATATTAACACCGTTACAGCAAATCTTACTGGAATTCCTGCAATTTCCGTTCCATACGAAATCAAAAATGGACTACCTGTTGGAATACAAATTCACGCCAATTCATTACAAGAAAAACAATTACTGCAAGCTGCCTGTGCTTTGCAGAGCACTACAAATCTACCGGAGATATCAATATGATCGGATTGGAAATTCACTGTCAGCTAACCAAGCTAGAAAGCAAGCTATTCTGTACATGCAAGGCAAACTATCGCAGTTTTGAGCCAAACACCAACATTTGTCCTGTTTGCATGGGAATGCCTGGAACATTACCTAGATTGAACAAAAAGGCAGTAGAAAAGGCAACAATGATTGCAATGGCATTAAACTGTAAAACGCCTCAAAAACTAGGATTTTTTAGAAAAAATTACTTTTATCCGGATTTGCCTAAAAACTATCAAATCACGCAGCTAAATCTGTACGGACCAACTAGCATAGGAGAGCAAGGAAAGGTATCAGTTGAGGGAAAAGACATTCGAATTAGAAGGATTCAGCTAGAAGAAGATCCCGGCAGACTCATCTATGAGGGAGCATCTGAGAAGACTGCAATAACTCTGGTTGATTATAATCGTGCGGGAACTCCTCTAGTGGAAATTGTCACAGAGCCTGATTTTGATAATCCAAGACAAGTTAGAATTTTTCTAAATGTTTTATCAGATTTACTTGAAAATCTAGATGTTGCAGACCCATCACTAGAGGGTGCGATGCGAGCTGATGCAAATGTTTCAATTGAAGGCGGAAATAGAGTTGAAGTCAAAAACATTGGCTCATTTCATGATTTAGAAAAGGCAATACACTTTGAACTTACTAGACAGTCTAGTCTTAAAGAAAGAGCAATTGAAATTGCTCAAGAGACGCGACACTGGGACGACAAACGAAAAATTACAATCTCTTCAAGATCTAAAGAAGAAGATCAGGACTATCGGTATATTCTTGAAGGTGACATACCGTGGGTTTTGATGAATGAGAAATCCCTTGAGATTTGGAGGAAAAACATGCCAGAGAGTATTAGCTCCAAAAAGGAAAGATATGTGACAAAATATTCAATTCCAGCCCAAGTAGCAGATGTATTATCTTCTGATAAATTTTATTCTGACTTGTTTGAGCAAGCCCATAACGAATCAAACGCTAAAGAAATTGCAAATCTAATTACTACTGATTTGATGGGACTAGTTGATACAAGAGAAAAAAGAGAACAGTCCAAGCTTACTCCACAGCATTTATCGGATCTAGTCTCAATGATCAACTCTGGCAAAGTAACTCGCAGTTCTGCAAAAAATGCCCTTCAAGAGATAATCAAATCAGGAAAATCAGTTTCTGAGATTATTTCCACCACAGGATTGGCTAAAATATCTGATGAATCCGAGATAGAGAAAATAATTGAACAAGTCATTAATGAGGAAAAAACTGCAGTCACACAAGCAAAAGAGAATCCTCAAACAATTAACTATCTGGTAGGCAAAGTAATGCAAAAAACAAAGGGCAAGGCAGATCCGACCATCACACTGAACATATTCAAGAAAAAATTAGGAATATGATACACAGTGATACTGAAGAAATTCAAATAATCAAAATAATATCAAGACTGCCGGATTTTTCATGGCTGCTTCAAGCCAAACCCGATAAGATAAGATCTGAAATTCACTCAAAAATAGCCGATATGTTGCATCAATACTATATAGAAAACACGCAGGGGTCTGTAGGAATTTGGACTGGTGAATTCAAAAAATATGGAATTTCTGAAAGTGATGGTAAAACCATGATTGCCTGCGCCAGAAGACTGGGCTTGGAAATTTCCTAGAAATGTCATTTGTTTTTGTACCAAGCAGGCAACAAACTGAAAATTCCAATATTTTTAGATTCATGTGCAAGCACTCTATAAAATCACTAGACGAGTTGCAAAAAAAATCAGTATCTGAATTAGATTGGTATTGGAATGCAGTAAATGATGATCTTGGCATAGTATGGGATAAAAAATACACTATTGTCTCTGATTTTTCATCTGGAATACAGTGGCCAAAATGGTTTGTTGATGGAAAATTAAACATTGCAAATACCATATCAGAAACAGCAAAAAAATTTCCAGAAAAAATAGCTTATTTTGCAGTATCAGAAACCGGCAATAATAAAAAAATCACATATGCAGAATTGGAAGCCCAGTCAAATAAATTTGCAAATGCATTAGCACTGCTAGGAGTAAAAAAAGGAGATACCGTAGCAATCTATGCTCCAATGATAATTGAATCAATTATTGCCATTACTGCCTGTGCTAAAATAGGAGCAATCCAAACTACGATTTTCTCAGGCTTTAGCTCTGAGGCATTACAAATCAGATTGCAAGACTCTAATAGTAAAATCCTGATAACTAGTGATGGTTTTTACAGAAAAGGCAAGCCGATATCACAAAAAGAAGCCGTTCTCAATGCAATAAAAAATACAAACATTGAGAGAATCATTGTAGTTGAATATCAAAAAATAGACAAGTATGATTTCTCTGACTCTATTCTCGACTATGCAAAACTTTCAAACCAGTCTGAAAAATTCAAATCAGAAACAATGGATTCAGAGGATCCACTCTTTATTTTATACACCTCTGGAACAACTGGCAAGCCAAAAGGAGTAATTCATACTCATGGTGGCTTTGCAGTATATGCTGGTCATCAAGCCTCCTACCTAATTGATCTGAGGCCTGATGATGTTATTTTTTGGCCGGCTGACATTGGATGGATTACTGGACAGGTGTGGAATTGTTATGGATTATTGGAGATTGGTGCAACGGCAATACTGTATGATGGTGCTCTAGACTATCCCAATCAAGAAAAAATCTGGGAAATTTTAGAAAAATTCGGTGTTACAATTTTTGGAATATCTCCTACTGCCACTAGGATGCTCAAAAGTACCGGAATCACTCCAAGAATAGAGTATAATTTAGAAAAAATACGCCTAATTCCAACCACTGGTGAGCCAATTGATGAGGAATCTTGGTTTTGGTTATATGATAAAGTGGGCAACAAAAAAATTCCAATAATGAATTTAGCTGGAGGAACTGAAATTGGGGGTGCCATGCTTTCAGTTTTTCCAGGAATGAGTCTGAGGCCAACTACAGTTGGAATGCCCTGTCCTGGATTTGATCTAGACGTAATCGACGAGTCTGGAAAATCTATAACGGGAGAAAAGGGATTCTTAGTCATAAAATCTCCTTGGCCCTCCATGACCAGAGGACTATTAGGTGACAATGATAGGTATCTAGCGACATATTGGAGTCAGTACAAAAATCTGTGGCTGCATGGCGATTATGTTCAAAGAGATTCAGACGGATTGTGGTATATGCATGGAAGAATAGACGATGTCATTAATGTATCAGGTCATCGATTAAGTACCGTAGAGATAGAGCAAATAGTTTCATCGCATGAGAAAATCTCGCAATCAGCTGCAATCGGAATTCCTGATAAAATAACTGGTGAGGCAATAGCTGTCTTTATTGTATTAAAAAATAAAACAGATTCAAAAATTCAAGAAGAAATTCAAGATTTCATATCCAAAAAAATTGGCAAGTTGGCAAGACCAAAATCAGTCCACATTCTATCAGATATGCCAAAGACGAGAACTGGAAAGATTATGAGGAGACTCTTAAAGGCCAAACTAGTAGGTCAAAATCTGGGGGATTTATCAGCATTAGAAAATCCCGAAGTCTTGAATGAAATCATTCAAGTTATCTCCTAATTTTCTTTATTTCTTGTGATACAAGGGGCAGAAAAGCTCCAACATCTGTAACTATGCCCAGTGCTTGCCATGTTCCTCTATCCATTAGTTTTGTTACAGTTGGCTGACTAATATCTACAACAATTACTTTGACATGAGCTGGAAGCATATTACCAGTAGCAATAGAGTGCAGCATTGTAGATACCATTATGACCATTTTGGCATCTTTGAGAATTTTTTTGTATTCTTTTTGCGCTATTGCAGTATCCGTGATAACGTCCGGCAACGGACCATCATCTCTAATAGAGCCTGCCAAGACAAACGGAATTTTCTTTTTAACGCATTCATATAGAATCCCGCGCTTTAATTCTCCTTTTTTTACCATTTCTGAAATAGAGCCAGCCCGAAATACTGCATTAATTGTATCCATGTGATTTCTGTGTCCTTTAACGGCAAGTGAGCCATCATGGACATTCATTCCTAGTGAGGTCCCAAGAGTTGCATATTCTATATCATGAACTGCAAGTGCATTACCTGCCAGTATGCCGTCAAGAAATCCCATTCGTATCAATTCTGCAACCGAGTCTGCGGCACCAGTGTGCACTATGGCAGGCCCTCCAACCAGAATTATTTTTCCGCCAGATTTTTTAGTCTTGAAAATATCCTCGGCGACTTTTTTTGCAATATGCTGAGTTGGTCTCTCTGAAGAACTACTGCTGCCCATAAATGCAAATACGTTAGAGCCCTCTCGTGGTCTTTCTGGCGGTGTTATCTTTACACCAGTCTCTCCGACTACTATCATGTCGCCTTTTTTTACATCTCGAATTGGAGTGCAGCTAGCCTTGTTTCCTTTGACTACAATACACTTGTCCATCATCATATTATCTACTGTAATCCACTTGCCGCCAATGAGAATTTCCGTGGTATTATTGGTAGTAGAATAGAAATCAACTGGCATTACCATATCTCTAGTAGATGCCTTTAGGACGACATTTTTTCCTACAGTCGGAATTGCACCCTCGCGATAAACCTGCTCTAATATTTTATTGAGGTGATCTTGTGTTTTTCCCTGAATTTGCAGTTTGGCATAACTTGGCTCTTTTTTCTTTTTTCCAACATGCATTTGTAAAACTTCAAACTCTCCACCAAGATCCATTATTACATCAAAAATTCTAGTCAGTATCATTGAGTCAATGAGATGACCCCTTACCTCTACATCTGATGAAAAGTTAGCCATTTGAATATCCTACCTCTACATGTGAATTTAAAATATATCCCATGCACAAAATTTGACAAACACTGCTATACTGGCAGGATTACCTTGCCAGAGAATTTTGGTATGCCGTCTTTTTCGAACTGTGCAACTAGATTATCACATTCCTGTCTTTGGACGCCCTGAACAATTGCCTTTGAGAATCCACCCTTGTCGCATATTGCAACAATATAACCCGAAGTATCTGTGAGAACAAATCCGCTAGACTCGTCAACTATGGCATAAAGATTCTCTTCGCCAACTGGCTCCCAAACATCAGATTTAGAATTTTGGAGGGCCAGTGCGGGCATTGCTCTATTGTTTGTAAATTGGTTCAGGTATTCTCGAGAGGCTGCAACTCTTTTTTGACCTAGTTTTAGCGCAGCAAAATATTGCAATAATCATTCATCATACGATAATTATTAAAATGTAAAGAAAACAGACAGTGTAATGCCGCTAGCTAATCAGGTAATCATGATGCTAAATGAGATCACATCCAATATCAAAAACAAGCAGGAACTAAATTCTCAAGACGAGATTTTCATCAAAGACACTTTTAAGAGAATTTTAGAATCTGGGCAGCATTACAATGTGGATGAAATAGAATCATGGTTTGAAAACGAGGGTAGCTGGACACACAGGCCTACCATTATTCGAGTAACGAACATGTCGCACTATGTTCAATCAAGATTTGAGCAGGCTCCAAAAAAACTCAAAATGGTATCAGATAATGATAGTTGCGGATGCGATTAGGATTCGATTTTTTCAAGCAGTTTAGAAATTGTCATGCTGTTTTGCTCACGCTCTGATAATATTTCGTCTAGTCTTTTTTTGGCCAACTCGTTTGGATTGCCAGAGATGATTTGAAAATACTCTTCATCTAATGTTTGATTTGCCTGAAATCTCTTGATTATTTCAAATAATATTCCAATTAGCTCATTTTGCGCCCTGATCAGTTCGTCTTTTTGCTCTACAGACACAAAAAAATTTAGGAGTATTCTAGTATATAGTCAGTGCTTTAAGTTTTGTATCATTTTTTTGATTTGCAAATCATTTGTCCTATCTAGTGCAGAATCAAAGAACTGCTCTAGTTTTTTTCTGGAATAACCCTCGGATTGGTATTTTTTTGCCTGTAGTGCCATTTCCAGTTTGTCAACATCATGCACCAGTCTAGCCTCTGGTGTAGTATTTTTTTGATATTGAATCCATAGTGTCCAGTATTTTTTTCTCAAAGAAGGACTCAGAGAAGACATGATTTTTTTCATTGCCAGATTTTCCTTTTTCTTTTTTGGTCCATCATCTGGCGTAAGATCACCTGTGATTGATTCGGCCAAATCATGCAATAGCGCCATTTTGAGTATTTTAGCCGAGTCTAGATTTTTGGAATCTGCTAGAATCATCGCTATTGCGGCAACAGAATATACGTGGTCTGCAACAGATTCTGGTTTTTTGATTCCGAGTTTTTTTTGCCAGCCTCTTCTTGGTTTTGTCTTTAGATTTAGTATGTGCTCAAAAAACAGATCAGAATTTTCTAGTGTCGCCTTCAAGTAGGCCTGAATCACCATGAATCCTGTCTATATGCTTTGATAGTTCTTCTTTGGTCTTGAAAGCCGAGTTGCAATAAGGACATGAAATATCGCTCACAATTGGACTAGAATATCATTTGTATTAAATTGTTTCAGATAACCAAGAGATAATAATTACAAACACATAACCCGAACGGTTGAAAATTTATACAAAGACTGGCGATGATGGCACCACAGGATTGCAAGACAATTCCCGAGTCTTAAAATCAGATATTAGGATCAAGGCGTATGGGGAAATTGATGAAACAAATTCTGTTTTAGGCCTGATTTTATCACAAAAACCGGACTCTGATGTCAGTAATTTGCTAGTCAGGATACAAAATGAGCTATTCATTGCAGGCTCTGACCTCTCAAATCCAGACTTGACAATTAAACAAAACAGAGTAGATGACTCTATGATTGCAAATCTTGAAAAACACATTGACTTGTTCGAGTCCGAGATTGCCCCTCTGACTAACTTTATTCTTCCCGGCGGTATTCAAATTGCATCGCTTTTTCACCTAGCCAGAACCGTATCTAGACGTGCAGAAATTTCTGTAGTCGAGCTGGCACTAAAAGAGCGGATAAATCCAAAGTGTCAGATATATCTCAATAGATTATCTGATCTTTTCTTTGTCATGGCACGACTTGTAAATAAGAGAGCCAATACTGCAGATGTAATTTGGAAGCCTTAATCAAAAGACACTTTAATTCCATAATTTTGAGCTAACTTAGCGCCAAGGTAGCTCAGCCTGGGAGAGCACTCCGCTGAAGACGGAGCCGTCGTGGATTCAAGTCCCACCCTTGGCAGACATATTTTTCTATTTTATCAAAAATTTGGTTCTAATGGAATCAAATTCGTTCTAGTCGGATTTTCTTTAATTTCTAGAAGAATGACTCACAAAGTTGCAAAAGTTGCAAAAGTTGCAAAAGTTGTAAAAGTTGCAAAAGTTATATACTGAAAACTAAATTTGATAACATGAAACTATTACTAGTAATTATGACTTTAGGAGTTATTGCTAGTTTATCAGTAGTATCAATTCCAGGAGCTGAAGCCGGAAGATCTTTTACTTTGGCTAAAGGTACATGTGAACATGCGTTAAGAGGAACTTGGGCTCCGACAGATCCAAATACAAATCCAAAAACAGCAGGGACTTGTTCAATTAACAATCTAACAATTATCAAATCCGGCGTGACTATGAATATTCCAGTTGGAGTTACACTTGAGATTAATAATAATGGTTCATTGGACATCAAAGGAGCAATATCCCCAAATCAAGGCCATATTGGAATAAATGCCGGTGGAGTAATAACTATATCCAACTCTGCCGCAAATGGCATCTATAATTATGGTACAATTGAGAATTCAGGGACATTAACAATACAGAATACTGGAGGAACTGGCATCTTTGGTGGTGGTACAATTGAGAATAATGAAACACTGACAATACAGAATACTGGAGGAACTGGCATCAATAATTATTTTGGGACATTTAAAAATTTCGATATAATCAATGTGTACAACACCAATGCTATTGGTAATGGTGTAATCAATTATGGCACATTTAGAAATTATTCAGGCGGTACTATCAATGTAAACAACTCTGGTAGTTATGGTTTCAATCTTTATGGTTCTACATTTACCAATGATTCAGGCGGTACTATCAATGTAAACAACTCTGGTGCTACTGGTGGTATCTACAGCTCCAGTTCTGCCACTATCAATAATTCAGGTATTATGACAATAACTAGCTCAGGTACTTATGGTGTTCAATCATATGGTCCTATTTACAATTCAGGTGGGGCAATAACGGTTAGTAACACTGGTGGATTCGGATTCCGCTCAGAAACAACTAACACTTTTACTAATTCCGGCAATTTCACGGTAAGCAACGCTGGTGCTTCCTCTCTCGGTGTCCAATTACTTGGTACATTTAACAACAATAATCATGGCAATTTCACGGCAAGCAACACTGGTGCTTCCTCCACAGGAGTCAGAGTCTATGGAACGATCAACAATAATTCCGGAGGCAGAATCACCTCAAGTAATACTAACGGTATTGGCATCGATAATAATTCCGGCGGCGGTTTAATTAACAACTATTCCGACGGTACTATCAACGTGTATAACAGCGACGGTGCGGGAATACAAAATAACAGTAATCTTCACAATTACGCAACAATCAATATTTCTAATTCAGGAGGAATTGGGATTCAGAACATTGCTTCTCATAATATTTACAACGAAGGATTAATTGACATGACCAGCATAGCTGGAAGCGCTGGCATTTGGAATTATGGTACAATCGACAATAGTGAGTATATCAAAATGAGAACTAGTGCTACAAACGCCATAATTAATGACGGCACAATATCTAACGGTGGAACGATTTGCAATACAGGAAGTTATGACGGCACAATCCCAACATCTGGAAACGCCGTAGTTACTGGTTGTTCTTAATTCTAAAAAACCCCATAACTCTTAAAAAACCAATTTTAGATTTGTTCAAATCAGTAAAATACAAGGAATGAACACTCGTAGGTAAAACTCCCAAGAGCATGTTCTACTCGGAAAATTATAAAAATTAAAAGGAACTAGGTTAAATGAAAATTATTGAAATTCCTACTTGCAACATTGGCATTATTACTAATCTCACTATATAGCATTCCTGATGCAAAGGCGACGTATTCCGTAAAAGATACAATCAGTGTAGAAAATAGCCCTACAGGTATTGCAATAAATCAAATATCTAACAAAATCTACGTTACAAATTATCGGGGCAATACAGTATCTGTAATTGACGGGACTAGTAATACAGTATCTACAATCAGTACTGGATTACAGGAACCTTTGGGAGTTGCGTATAATCCCATAAATGATAAAATCTATGTTGCCAATAGTAATCAAGGCAACACGGTATCAGTATTTGGTTCATCAAATAATTTTCTACAATCCATCACAGTCGGAAACAGACCTAGCTATATTGCAACAGATACAACAAATAACAAAATTTACGTTACCAACAGTCAGGACAATACAGTATCTGTAATTGACGGGACTAGTAATCTGGTGACAGCGACGATACCTGTTGGAGGCGGTCCTTTAGGGATAGCATATAATCCAATTAACCATAAAATTTACATTGCTAATCAAGTTGATGATACAGTCTCTGTAATTGACGGGACTAGTAATCTGGTGACAGCGACAATACCTGTTGGTATTGAACCTTTCAGCATAACAGTAAATCAGGCTTCAAACAAAATTTACGTTACCAATTTTCGAGGTAATACAATATCAGTAATTAACGGCTCGAGTAATACAGTGACTACAATTTCAGATCCAAGTTTTAATGGACCCGTTGGCATTGCGTATAATTCAATAAATGATAAAATTTATGTTACTAATTATTTTGGCGAAACAGTTTCTGAAATTGATGGCTCAAGTAACTCTGTAACAGGAACAATACCACTGGGTGAAACACCTTACGGCATAGCAGTAAACCCAATATCAAAGAAAATTTATGCAGTAATCGAGGGAGACGACACAGTCTTGGAAATATATGATGAAAATCTTGTATTTCTTAACATAAAGACACCCGATGGTCCAAACACGATTAACATCAAGAATACCAAAGGTACGAACACAATTTACATTCTGGGCACAAATACTTTTGATGTATCAAAAATTGACACCGTGAGTATAAAATTAGATACTCAGAGTGTTCCTATCATACAACCTTTCTTCTCAAAGACATCCATCACAGACATTAACTTGGACGGAATACATGATCTTGCAGTACAATACAAGACATCTGAACTCAAATCAAAACTTGATTTGACAGTTACAAACTCGTTACGCCTGTATCTTGACGCAAATTTAAAAAATCCTGACAGCTCAACAGTGATTTTTGGAACTAATACAGTTCGAATCATCAGCAAGTAAAAAACCCCAACCAAGATTCTCATTAAATTAGGCTAGATGTGTTTTTGTTTTTTTCACGCCGCCCAAGGTAGACAGATTTTTGCATTTTATCTAAATAATTAGTCGTAATCGCAATGTTGAATCTAAAACTAACCTTTATCATAGTTTCAATCCATAATTTCACAATACATTTTCCAAGTAATTTTAGCAATAGTTTGGGAGATTGCATTCATGATGTATGTGAAAATTACCATTCTCATAGGTTATTCCGATATGAGTAGGAGTTAATGACTTGCCACTACCAATACATGTGATTAATCCATTAGCTTGAAAAACACGTATTGTTGAATCCGAATTCACAGATAAATCATTTACACTATTACGTAAACGTCCTAATTTTTCACCAGTCGATAAATCAACAACGTCTAATTTCTGAAACTCTAGATCATGAATGACGCGGTTACCACTTTGAATAGTAATTACCAAAATTGTTCAACTAGCTTAACTTCGGTACCACACACTAGACCCGGTATTGGATTATCGATCAGAGTTGGAGAACCGGTTCTGTTAGCAGCATATGCATGATTTGTATCAAATATCATCAAAGTTGAGACTAGGATTGTCAAAATTAGAACTAAACACCGATTAATCAACTAATAATTCAATTTTGAAGGCTTATTTAAAATTAAATTCTCAAGCAAGTAATTAGATTCAAAATTAATATTAAAATCAGAGTCGCTTTTGGCAAAATGTGAATTTGAAGTCATTATCCATTTTCTTCAAAAAAAATTATGAAAGTCATTACACCATTACCAATTCTAATTATTTTTTCTTTGACAATTTTAATTGAAATTACGATCTGGATCATCTCTAGAAAATAAGAGATCAATTTTTGATCTAAATTTTTTTCCATCACTGATTCTTGATTGATATAATGAGAATTGAAAAATTAAGTAATCTTTTAATACATGAGAATTGCCTCAACACAGCGTTAGTTTGGCAAAAAAAGACCCAAAAAAATCAGCAAAAGAAGAAAAAAAGGCAAAGACCTCTTCAAAAACAGACAAGCCTGCAAAAAAGGCCAAATCCAAAAAACCTTCAGGGTTTGCAGACGACGGCCTAGTAATCATTGATGAGGAAATTCAGGAAGACAAGGAAGCTGAATTAGAGGCCAGAAAGGCATACTTGGAAGAGGCCAGATCTCAAGAAGTCGAAGACTAAAACTTTATTCGTAATTACACATATCATATCATGATGCGAGCAGTATGCCTAATTACTATCAAACCCGGCAAGACTGATAACGTCATGGAATCATTGCGCAAAAAACGCAAGCTCCTCAAAGAGATTTTACCAGTTACAGGCAGGGCGGATATTTGCGTTTTATTGCAGGGACCCATGGATGAAATTAACAACATGGTAATTGATTTTAAGAAAATCAAGGACATTGTAACCACAGAGACACTAATGGAAGTGGAGGTAAATATGGGATGGTAAAGGCTGTAATTTTGGTAAAATCACCTAAAAAGCTAATTGCGGCAAAGCTTGGCAAGCTACAGTACGTATACAATTCATTTCCAGTCTCAGGTCAATTTGATGCTGTTGCCTTTGTCAGTGTGGAGGATTTGGCACAGATTCGTGAAATTACCACGAAAATTCAGATGATTCCTGGTGTAGAACGAACAGAAACCATGATGGAAATACAATAAAGGTTAAAACGCTTTATCACGTAATCATTCCGTGAATATAAAACGCGTAGGAAACGTCATTTTGGCAGTAAGGGACCTTGACAAATCAATTGCGTTTTATCATGAATTGCTTGGACTGCCAATAAAAAACCAGAGGCGCACTTGGGTGGACCTTGGACAGACAGGAGCTCTTCTTAGCTTGCATCCGGCATCAATTGTTGCAGACCACACCTCCAATAATTTAGAGGGCGGCATTGTGGTAGGATTTCTTGTAGGGGATGTAAAATCCGCACTAGATGAGCTAAAAACAAAAGGGGTTCGAGTTCACAGAGAAATCATGGATAGAGAAGCTGGAAAAAACGCCATAGTTTTGGATCCAGACGGATACATGGTATCACTCTTTGAGCCAAAGTTCGAAGACTCGCAACAACAATCAAAAGGCTATCACGGATTCGCTCCGGCCTAAACAATACTTTTTATTTTTCTTGCAATTTCGAAAACAGATTTCTCACTTGGATTAACAGAGATATAGTAAACTACCTTGTCTTTTGGAATACACATTACAATTGCATTCTTGTGACGAATTGTTGCAACATCCAGATCTCCAAATGCCTTTGCTTGTCCCTTGCGCAGAGTAATGAGATTTGAAATTATGAAAAATTCGTTTTTTGCCGACTCTGGGTTGAGTAGAGGTTTGATTCCAGGCCTGATAATTCCAGTTAGAGTTCGTCCAAATTCATTTATGACACCTGCATAGCGAATTGACTTTGATACTTGGATAATTTTTTGACAGTTTTTTCTATACTGAATTATGGATTCTTTCCACTTTTGCTCAGGTGTCTTGCTCATGATAAAACATCAACTATAGAGCATTAAAAAGAATTCGTCCCTAGACTTTTTTGTTCTTAAATGACTCTATTCTCTTTTTGAGTTCTGCATTTTCCAATCGGAGTTTTTCAAGTTCTTCTTTAGTAGCATAATCTGTAGCCATTTTGTGTGCCATTGGGTGACCTGGTGCAAACATGGAAGCACTCATGTCCAGCATGCCAGATGCGTGCTTTAGATACATTTTGTTAAATTCATTAATTTTACCGGTAAATGAGGAATTTTCTGCAATCATTTTCTCTTTGAGCCTAGTAGGGCTAGTAGGTCCTGCCAATCCCGGTGGATACCTCAATTGTGCAAATGGGCTGAGGCTAAATCCAAATGGATAGCCGTGCATTTCCATAAAGGCTCGAAGCATTGCCGGTTCCATGTTATAGATTAGGCATCACAGTATTTTTGCTTTGGCATTACGCACGATATGAGGGGCACTAGTCAAGGTGGGGTCAGTTTTTATCAAATTGAGCTGATCGCTGATCCTTATAGCGATCATAGATCGCAGGCCAATTAGAAATGAATCTCAAGCACTGCACAAAGTGCAAGAAAAACATCAACATGGGAGAACTACACAAAATTGTAATGTATGTAGTTCAGGAAAAATTCACAGACCATCACTATGAGCACATCGAGTGCCCTGACAAATTCACAGTCTAGTCCAAATGAATCCAGATTGGATATAGCGTACCGTCGTCTCTATTGTACTTCCATTCGTTGTTTTTCCAAACTGCTTTTTCAAAACTATTTTGAATTGATGGATGAATTCTATTGTACACATCATCGCCAATTAGAATTTGGTTAGGCTTTGCCATTGACTGGATTTTAGCTGCAATATTCATGACAGGTCCCAAAATATCAACATGTGATTTTGTTGCATCAGAGCCGTATCTGACTATCATGTTTTGTCCATAATCAATTCCGACCTTGATAGCCAAGTCAGGATAATCATACTGATTTAGAATTGGGTTGATTCCTTTTTGAATTACTGAGAGCATTGATTTTGCACACATTACCGCATTATCTGCAGGCTGTAATTGATTTTCCTCTGCAGGAAAATATCCAATTACTGCATCACCGACAAATTTTAGCACAAATCCGCCATGATGACGTATGGTTTGTGCCATTTCCTGGGCAAAACATGTGATAATAATTGCTACCTTGTCCTCTGGCAAGTCCAGCGTAATTTGCGTAGAGCCAACCAAATCAACATAGAGCACCACCATTTTCATTCTAGAGAAAACATGTTTTCTCAAAAAAGTATCAGATTCATCTTCTTGTGGAGAGTACTCGTATCCACTTTTTAGAGCCCGCCAGACACGGTTCTGGGTTTCCTTGATCAAAGTCTCTGAATCTACTACTCTTTCAGAAGATTTTGATAGCATCATATCGATGAGGTCAGGTCCCTTTCCAGATGGTTTTACCTCTGGCATATCTGCTGATGGTTTTTTCTCAGAACTAGTCAATTTATCACGCCTAATCTAGTGGAAAGCTAGCAGAACAATTTGGACATTTTGCCCTTCTTCCCTTGTATGTAGAGTCATAATACTGGATTACCTCGACTTTGCAGCTGCTGCATAAAATCTTGTTTAGTGCCAAATACACCAAAAATAAGGGCGGTTTTATATTTAAGAGATTAGTGCTTTTGCAACATTAGGATTTTTAGGCTAATGCCAATTCTTGATTTTGTGCGCCTAGGTAACAAAAGCAGTGACGAGTTCTTGGAGGTATTGGCTGCAAAATCACAGCAATTAAGCCAGATTTATCAAAAAAATATCGACGGTCTGGTAAAACCAAGACAAATCAAAGTCATGCTAGGAGATACGACGGTAACAGACCAGAATACCTTTGATCCAGAGGCAGTATCTAATTTCTATAATTCAATTTTAAACAAGATTCCACACTGGAAAAGCCAAGGCATAACAAGTACTGCCGATGAAGATTTGAGGCGTGTTTTTGTCAAGACCGAGATTCAAATTAAAAACTATACCATACTATGGCACATGGCATTACAATATCATGCATTACTGTATTACAAACCCGACATTCAGGTTCAAATAATACAAAAAGAGCTTGCAGAGATCATGGATAATACAATAAACAAGGAAAAAGAGCTTGCAGATTTAACGGATTCAATGATTAGAGAAAAACTAGAGACGATGGGATACAAAAACTTGGATGAGCAAAAATTATTTGAAGTGTTATTTGAAAACGACCAATTACGGGACCAAATAGCAACAGAGGCAGGAAAAAAGACAGATTATGACTTTAAGGCCAAAGACCAAAGAAAAAAAGAGTTATTCAAGCAATTAGATAATTTGTTAATAGAGGCATACACTACAACGTCAGTACTAATTGATGAGAACAGGCTAGTGACTGGCGAGGAAGGCTGCATTTGCACTTTAGATCTAGACTATATCAAAAACAAGAAAAAAGAATCAATTTTTGATCCAAAAAGAATCAGCCAACAGACAAAACAAGAGATAATCCAAGAACTAGACAAGATAATCAAAGTGCTACAAAACTAGAAAAATTTTATATTAACAAATTTCACAAATCAAAATAATAGCCAAAGGAACAATGAACTGTTAACCAGTTCAAGGGGAGAACGTTCCTTTGACTAATGATTAACGATGATCGCCAAAATATTTAAGATCTGTGGATCAATTTGTGCCTAAAATTACCACTAGAGCCGATTTCTGCTTCTTGTCAAGAATTTGCACACGAAATTAAATATACCAAGAACGAGGCGATCCATTCTATTGAATCCAAGTTATGAGGATGTTGTAAAAAATAGAAATTCCTACAACAACATAATTCGCAAGACACCACTGGTATATTCAGAGACCTTTAGTAAGATGACTGGCTCCAAGGTTTATCTCAAGGCCGAATTTGCACAAAAAACCGGCTCGTTTAAGCTAAGAGGACCTTATGCAAAAATTAGATCACTCAGTCCTGATGAAAAAAAGCACGGAGTGATTGCAGCTTCTGCTGGAAATCATGCACAGGGAGTAGCTTATGCTTCAAAGTTAGAAAAAATCCCATGTACTATAGTAATGCCAGTTACTGCATCTCCTGCCAAAGTGGCAGCAACTCGCGGATATGGCGCTAATGTAATACTGGAAGGGGTTAATTACGACGAATCATGGGCAAGAGCGCAGCAGATATCAAAAAAGACAGGTGCGAAAATTATCCATGCCTTTGATGATCCACAGATTATTGCTGCCAATGGAGCAGTTGGTCTTGAAATCCTAGAAGATTTGCCCGACGTTGATGAAATATACGTGCCAATTGGCGGAGGTGGTCTTGCTGCAGGAATTCTAGTTGCAGTAAAAAGCAAAAGACCCAAAGTCAAGGTAATTGGCGTAGAGTCACAAGCATTTACCGCAATGAAAAACTCCGTCAAGGCAAACAGACTGCAATCAGTCAAAGGATCATCTACCATAGCTGATGGAATTGCAGTAAAAATGCCAGGAAAGAATACCTTCAAAATTATCAATGAACTAATGGATGAAATAGTAACAGTTGATGACACTGAAATTGTAAAGACAATGTTTTTGCTAATGGAGCGAGTGAAAATGGTCGTAGAGCCGGCAGGTGCCGCACCACTAGCATATCTGCTTAGTGCAAAACCATCACCTAACAAAAAAGTTGTTCCAGTTTTAGGAGGAGGAAATGTTGACATGTACCTATTAGGACAAATTGTATCCAAGGGACTAGCTGCCATGAGCAGACTAGTCAAAATATTCATCTTGCTCAAAGACAAGCCCGGTGCACTCAAAGAGGTAGTAGACGAAATCGCCTCATTATCAGTCAATATAGTTGAAGTAACTCACGACAGGCTAAGCTCCGAAATAGATGCAGGCGCTGCAGGTGTTACACTGAGCCTTGAAACAGAGGGTAAAGAGCACGCCCAAAAGCTAATCGCTCATCTAAAATCAAAGAACATACAATTCAAGCTGCTTACTTGAATTTTTTAGCAACAAATTTTGCCAGTCCTGATTTTTTTAGCTCGTCAGATTCTGCAATAACTGATTTATGCTGTGTGTCCTTGAATTTTTTGAGTTTGGGTCTAAGCTCGGCAAACTCGGTGGCAAGAATTTTGATGGCATATAGTCCTGCATTGGCTGCCTTGTTTACTCCAACAGTTGCCACTGGTGAGCCATTTGGCATTTCCACTATGGATAATAACGAATCCATTCCCCCAAATGCTGAAAATTTAAACTCGGATTTTTTATCAGATTTATCATTATAGACCATTATTGGAACGCCAATAACAGGTATGATAGTATGTGAGGCAATCATTCCAGGCAAGTGTGCCGAACCGCCGGCTCCCGCAATAATTACGCGAAATTGATTTTTCTCAGCATATTTAGAATATTCTTCTAGTCTAGTTGGTGTTCTGTGTGCGGATACGATTTGATCCTCATGAATTATTCCGAAATCATCAAGAATTTTTGCTGCATTGTGCATTATTTTGCTATCAGAGCTTGAACCCATGATAATTCCAACTAGAGGTTTTTTTGGTAACATTAAATCTGAAAATGAATATGATGCTTTTAACAATATCTGCACTCTACAAAACCATTTTTAGGACAAAAATGGACAAAAATTCATGAAAGTTTTGGGTTTAATCGGCGGTGGTCAGCTTGGAATGATGATTACAGAGGCTGCAAAAAAAATGCCAGAACAAATTTCAGGTGTCATAGTCTTAGACCCCACACCAAATTGTCCTGCTTCGAAGGTTGGAGCAAAACAAATCACTGCAGATTTCAAGGATGAAAAGGCAATACTAGAACTGGCCGACCAAGTGGATATTCTCACATATGAGATAGAATCAGGTAATAGCGACGTACTCAAGCAGGCAGAATCAAAGACAGAGATAAACCCCTCCCCTGAAACTCTGAGAATAATACAGGATAAATTTTTGCAAAAATCATTTCTTGCAGAAAACAATATTCCAGTAACAGAATTTTTAGAAATAAAATCACTAGAAGACATTAAAGAAAAGATAAATCAATTTGGATATCCCGCACTGCTCAAAGCAAGGCGTGATGCTTATGATGGTCGTGGAAACTATAGAATCAAATCACCTGAGGATATCCAATTAGCATACAATAATTTTGCAGGAAAATCTCTCATGTTGGAAAAATTTGTTGATTTTAAAATGGAAGTATCTGTAATTGCAGCTAGAAATACCAAAGGAGAGATTGCAACATATCCAGTAGTTGAAAATATTCATGAAAATAATATTCTAAAAATCACCATAGCGCCTGCACGCGTTTCAGAAGATATAGCAAAGCAGGCAGAAAAAATTGCACATCAAACTATGCAAGTATTGCATGGTGCTGGTGTTTTTGGAATTGAAATGTTTGTCACACGAAACGACCAAGTAATAATTAACGAGATTGCCCCCCGTGTTCACAATTCAGGCCATCATACATTGCAATCAAGCAAGACGTCTCAATTTGAGCAGCACCTAAGGGCAATCCTAGGATTAAGGTTAGGTGATACAACACTAGTTCACCCAACTATAATGTACAATATTTTGGGAACTGGTGAATTTTCAGGAAAATATCGAATTTCAGATTTTAGTCAAGACAATCTTTATTTGAAAATGTACGGAAAAGATGAATCCAAGCCGCAAAGAAAGCTAGGCCACTTTAATCTAGTTGATCAAAACAACACATTAGGAGTTCAAGGACTCTTGGAATCACTAGAAACCATCACGAAGAAAATAAAGTTCATTCAAGCGTGAGTCTTTAGACAGAAATTACAAGTTCCGCTAGTATTTACCAGCACCGCAAATCGATTTTTGGAAAATGTGACATGAAATGATTTGAGCTTGCTTTTGTAAAGAAAGTTCTTTTTGCCGTTTTCTGCAATTTCGCCAGATATTTTGATCATGTTCTCTTCCATTAGCAAATGTAATTTTCTATATACCGTGGTAAGTGAGATCTTTGTTTCTACAGAAATTTGCAGGGCGGTTTTTGGTTGCTCCATAAGCGCAGATAAAATTGTACGAATATAATTATCAGAGAATACTTGGATAGCTCTTTGCTTTTTTTCATCAAGATCAATATCTATCTCATCCAACGTGTCTGTTGCCAATGTTTAGTGTATCGTGAAAAGGATATTTTAAGTTGACCAAAGAAAAATTTTAAAAAAATGCGATCATTATGCACGGTTTATTAGAGGACACATTAGAATCGAGTAACATGCTAGTAAAAGCTGCAATTATCATTACTGCAATTTCAATAGGATTACTTGTAGTCTATGGAGCCGATGTTGCATATACATACAGCACTGGCACCAAGGACGGTTTTCTTCCAATGGATACTGCCCAGAGAGGCATGATTTTGGGAGGTCCGGCATTAGCCTTGCCAATAATTGGATTTGTAATCACAATGAAAAAGCCATCTAAAATGCTTGGAGTAATGATAACGGTTGCAGGAATTTTGATTATAATTGGAGGCCTTGCAGTCATGATGAATTCTTCACCCGATACAGCCTCCCAGAGAAATCCACTAATGTCATCTCTGATGCTATTTGTACCAGGAGCAATCCAAATTGCATTGGGTGTAATCAAGATGAGAAAATCCGTCAGATCATAAATGCCCGTTTGTGCAAAATGCAAAAATGACGTAAATAGAATCCACGATTGCGAACATACTAAATTCGAGCAATTTTGCACAGAGTGTTATACAGAACTTCATTACTATCTCACAGAAAAAAATGAATGAAATCCAGCCGCTAATACAATGGATTAGCTCGCTAGTATCACAATATCTCTATGTTGGAGTTTTTGCAGCTGCGATAATAGAGACAGTTTTTCCCCCAATTCCAACTGCCGCTGTTTTTCCACTGGCAGGATATATTGCCGCACAGAGTAAGCTTAGTCTAATTGAGGTCATTGCATTAGGAATTGTAGGAGGATTGGGGGCAACAATTGGCTCTACGATAATCTACCTGATATGCTACAAGCTAGGCAGAGTTGCCATGCTCAGATATCTAAGATTTGCAAGAATCTCTGAGCAAAAGCTTGTAAAAATAGAATCATGGTTTGAAAAGCACGGAGACAAGGCAGTATTTTTTGGCAGAATGGTACCAGTCTTGAGGGAAATGGTGTCAATACCAGCAGGATTATTCAGAGTCCCAAAATTCAAGTTTTTAGCATACACATTGTGCGGCTCGTGTGTTTGGAGTATGGCACTGACGTTGGTTGGGTATTACTTTGGACAAATAACATTGGGAATCATTTGATTTTATCCATAGATTTTAAAGTCGAAAATTATTGAATTCAATATTGCAATCAGTAATACTTGCCGGAGGCCTAGGCAGTAGACTAAAACCAATCACAGACTATGTTCCAAAATCGCTAATTCCAATTAACAACATACCGCTAATTGAATGGCAGATAAAGCAACTAAAAAAATTCAAAATCAATGATTTCATTATTTGTACGGGATACAAAACAGAACAAATCCAAAACTATCTAAAACAAAAAGAAAATTTTGACTCTAAAATCCAATATTCTATAGAAAAATCTCCTCTTGGAACAGGTGGGGCAATAAAAAAGGCAGCCAAACTAATCAAGGACAAATCATTTCTAGTCATTAACGGAGATGTCATAACCAATATCGATGTTACAAAAATGTATTCCACACCTAATTCAATTGCTCTAGTAGAACTACGAACCAAATACGGTATAGTAGAGCTAGACAATTCAAAGATAACCAAGTTTAAAGAAAAAAAACCACTAGAAAATATTTGGATGAATGCTGGGATTTATTATTTGACAAAAAATCTAGTAGCTGCACTACCATCCAATGGTTGCATAGAAGATACAACATTTCAAAAACTTGCAAGCAAAAAAAATCTCACTGGGATCAAGTTCAAAAATGCATTTTGGCACTCGATAGATTCCCACAAAGACCTAGAAGAGTGCTCAAAGGCATTAAAAGGCAAGAAGCCCTAAGTGAATAAAATGAAAACATCATACAGTCTCGGCTCACTATTATCAATTGATGATCTATTAAGATGCGCTGAGAAGACACTCAAAGTAAAGCCAGACACCGTTTGGGTTCCAGAAACATGGGGAATGGAAAATTTTGCAATGCTTTCAGCAATCTCTACTAGAACTAAATCCAAGATTGGCTCTTCGATTATCAACATTTACTCTCGCAGTCCGGCACTAATTGCCATGGGTGCTGCAACAATTGATGCAATATCAAATCAAAGACTTGTACTAGGCTTAGGAACAAGCAGCGTCCCAATAATTGAAAAATTGCATGGATACAAATTTGAAAAACCTCTTTTGAGAATGAAAGAAACAGTAGAGATAATTCGACTAGTCTTATCAGGCAAAAAAATCGACTATACAGGACAGATATTTTCACTGCGCGGATTTACTCTACTAATAAAACCCACACGAGTCAACATTCCAATTTACATTGCCGCAATAAATCAGAAAATGACACAGCTTACCTGGAGTATTGGAGACGGTGTTATTTTCTATCTAAGGCCTATTTCGGAAATGAAAACCACAATTTCAAAAATGCAGAGCAAGCGAAAAATTGACGTTGCCTGTCAGCTAATTACTAGCGTGGCCGAAGACGGAGATAAGGCAAAAGACAGAGTTCGAAAAACTTTGGCCTTTTACATTTCAGTTGGTGAGATTTATAGAAAATTCCTAGCAGAAAACGGGTTTAGAAAGGAAACAGAGAATATTTACAATGAATATCTAAAATCAGGATTCAAGTCAAATCATGAGCTAATCCCAGATTCCATGTTGCACTCACTTACAATATCTGGCTCGCCTCAAGAGTGTAAAAAGCAGCTAAAGCATTTTCGTGACGCTGGAATAACACATCCGATAATCCAATTCAATCCAAGTGGCGAAGTTGGAAAATCCTTTGATCTTTTCACCAAAACATTTGGTGATAATCCATGAAGGTAGCAATTGGTGGTTATTCCACTACAAAATTCTCACTAGAGCAAACTCCGATTGAAAAACTCCTAGTATCTGCAACCAAGGATTTGTTTGAGAATACAAAAAATCTCTCGCAAAAAGATATTGACGCTGTGCTAGTATCTACAAATAATAACAAAAAGTATCTAGCCCCAATTCTCTCAGAACTGGCGGGAATTTCTCCAAAGATTTCTCATAGTATAGAGAACATGTGCAATTCTGGTGCAAACGCCATAGTATCTGGATTTTCTTATATTGCGTCTGGTATGGCTGATGTCGTTCTAATAGTTGGCGCAGAACAGGCGGAAAATTCTGCCCAGGTACTAGACTGGGATATTTCTCGCGGCGAATTTACACATCCTACATTTTGGGGAACCATGTTCACAAAGGCCCACAAAAGAGAATTTGGGATAACTGATGAAGAGCTAGCCTATGTATCGGCACTAAATCACAAAAATGCCAAAGACAATCCACACGCATACAATCCAAAGCAATACACACTAGATGATGTAATGAATTCAAAACGCCTAACGGATGATCTAAGATTGCTTGATTGCTCACGCTCTTGCAGTGGTAGCGCTTCTGTCTTGCTAGTTTCTGAGAAAATCGCAAAAAAATACACCGACTCGCCTGTCTACATTTCAGGAATTGGACAAAAAACAACCTCTGCGAGTTTTACAAAAAACAACCTAACTAAAATAGAGTCCACCATTTCTGCTGCAAATCAAGCATATTCCATGTCAGGAATCAGTCCAGAGCAAGTAGATGTTGCGGAAATTCATGATGCATTTTCAATTTGCGAGTTGATGGTTTTAGAAGATTTGGGATTTGTAAAAAAAGGAAAATCTGGGGGATTTATCAGAGATTTATTTAATTCCAATAGCAAAAAAATCAATCCGCGTGGAGGGCTAATTGGTGCAGGTCATCCACTAGGAGCTACAGGAATTGCACAGATTGCAGAGATCTCCTCACAGCTTCAGGGAAAATCAGAAAACAGACAGACAGACAAGCCAAGAATAGGCCTTGTCCAGAACATGTCAGCTGCTGCAACATCGTCAACAGTTCTAGTGATGAGAAATTGAGTTTTGAATCAGAGTTAAAGAAAGGCAAATTCATCATTGGTGAATGTCTAAAATGTCATCAAAAAAACTGGCCACCAAGTGATTTTTGCAGTATTTGTTTTGGAGACCTCAATTATAGGGAGGTTCAGGGACCTGGAATTCTCATAGAATGTTCCTCTAAAGATGGGAAATTTTTTGGGATTGTCAAATTCGAAGATTCTATTACTGTCATTGGTACAATAGAAGGTTCTTCTCCAAAGCCAGGTCAGATGGTGAAAATTTCTAGTGTGGGATTTGATAATTGCCCTAAATTTGCATTTACCCAATTCAAGTCATAATTTCAAGACCATTTACTTGATAATACAATAACCTAGTATTCTATAATCATAACATACAAGAAAATTAAATGTCAAATTTAGTTAAACTAGTAAAACCACTCAAAAAACCATTCAAAGACAATGTCAAGATAGCAAGAACTAGAAGGCAACGAGGCTACAACTGGGAGGACACTATAGTCAAGAGATTTAATTCACTTGAAGGTTGGAAAGGATTCAGGCTAGGCTCGCCGAGTGTGGGATTGCCAGATATTTTGGCAGTTAGCTCAGTCAATAGTACGATTTTTACCATAGAGGCAAAATCCGGAACTGCGAATTCGCTAGTTGTCCCATTTGATCAGATAATTAGGTGTCTCAAGTGGGTAGATAATTTTGATTTGTATCACACACGAAAGGTAATCTTTGCATTCAAATTCATGTCAAAAAAGAGAATTGGTCTAGGCCAATACGAGAGAAGGGAGCTTCGAGAATACTACAAGGTTTGGGATAACACCAAGCAGATATCAGATATTTCATGCAACTATGAGGGTGCCACTTTCTCAATCATAGATTCCAAACGACAGCAACTGGACCTAAAAGATTACACAATGCCGTTTGTTAGCAGGAATGCCAAATCAG
>OMIR01000045.1 GCA_900299125.1 Nitrosopumilales archaeon
AATCCAAATGATTTCACTTATAGTGATACACTGACAAGCGCAAGAGAAATTAAAGCACGTGGTGCTAAAATTATTGGAATTTCTGACAAACAGAGTGATGTCTATGATCATTGGATACATATACCAACAGTGGATGACGCGATCTATCCATTAATCGAGATAATTCCAATTCAGTTATTATCCTACTATTCTGCAATTGAAAAAAATACAGATCCTGATTATCCAAGAAATCTTGCAAAATCAGTTACTGTGAAATAATTCCAAGTATTGTTTTTCAGTCATACTAAGAAGATTTTCAGCTTTAATCCCAATTTTTAGCATCGCTGCAAGTGATGCTCCACCTGCACCAACGCCTTCCTTTACAAATCCATTAGCAAATTCTCTTAACCCATTAATTTTAGAATTGCCAAGTCCTAACTTTACAGAAAACAAGGGGATTTCGTCAATTTGAGATATCATATTTACCAGTGTTGCTGATTTATCATCGGTTACATAGGATGTAGTAGCAAGTGCTACATTATCTCTTTGGTAACCAGTGATTTTTCCAAAGGCCAATACTGCTGCCATTTGTGTACCACCTGCCAAAATAACTTTTGTTTGCGCAGACGCAGTACTGAGAATTCCCGCCACAGTAGGTATCATTGGATCACCTCCGTTAGATACTACTTCAAATGGATTTTTTGATGTGGACCTTTTTGCCGCATCGATGGCTATTTTTTGTTTTAGAGTTAACGGATTTTCAGGCATGCTGCTACTGACTGAACCACTTATTCCTAGAGATGTTAGAACGGTTTGTGCAGTAGTGGTTCCGCCCGGAATACTTTCGCCGATTACAAGACAATCAGTGATAGAACCAAATGATCTTCCTATCATTCTTCCATATTCAACAGCACGTATTACATCATCAGTGGACATTGCTGATTCTATAGCAATATTTCTCCCAGGAGTTAATCCGGTTTCAAAAAATGGAAGTTGTGGGACTATTTTGCTTCCAGCGTTAACTATTACATTTGGAATACTAGCAGATTCTAGAGCAGTCTTTGTCAATAGTGCTGGAGTGGGCTTACCATCAGGGGTCATAGGTATTGCGTTAATACATTTACAATACCCAAAGTTGAGAAATTCCGAATCTGCAGGGGAAGTATAAGGCAAAACTTCGGGTGTTTTTCCAGCCACCGTGATTCCTGGAATAGTACATGTTTCAGTATAGGATATGACTAATGAGAAAAGAAATTGTTTTTTTTCTATTTCTTTAAGGAATTTTTCTCCTTTTTGTTTTTGTAAAAGAATGTCTATATCCTTATGCAATTAACTAATACCCATTATTTCCAAAAATTCTGCTTCTGTTCTTGGTTGCATAACAAAATTCATTTTTTTTTGCATTCCCAAAGTTGATGTTGGTGTCGAGCCATAATTATGTCCAGGATACATGATCAAATCATCGTCCATTTTGCACAGTACATTGACTATGCTATCGTAAAGTTCTTTGGCATCACCCCCAGGGAGATCAATTCTACCACATGTCCCAACAAAAAGAGTATCGCCAGAGAAAAGTTTGCCATCACCAACAAGACATATACTATCTTTTGAGTGTCCCGGTGTATGTATGACCGATAGTTCTGATTTGCCAAATACAATTTTATCTCCATGAGAAACTTCTTGGTCATGCTTTATTGTAGATGTCTTGTATTGTAGTATTAGTGCCAGGGTTTCTTTTTTGATAGTTTCATTACCGATAGTATGATCAAAATGATGATGTGTATTAACGATGTATTTTATTCGTAAATTATTTTTTTTAACTACTCGCATTACTTCATCTAAATCCCATGACGGATCAATGATTATTCCTTCACTAGTAGATTCATCCTCTAAAACGTAGGTAAAGTTTTGCATATTTCCTACAGCGATTTGATGCACTATCATAAAACACCAATTTCTGCTTCAGGCGGTATTCCAATCTTTTCTACAAAGATTGTTCCGCATAGATCTTTTCTTTTTAACATACCTCGTTTCATTTTATGAAATGTCACAGTCATGTTTGCAGTCACGAATTTATTTGCAGTTTCTCCAGTATCTGGGTCAAGGCCAGATGGAACATCAACTGATACCTTGTATGCTTTTGTTTTATTGATAAGATTAATTGCAGATGCGTGAGGTTCGCGAACCTCACCAGATATTCCTGTTCCCAATATTCCATCAATTATTATGTCAACATCAAATTTAGAAGCATCATCTGGTCCAAATCCTATTTGAATTGATTTCATTTTTTCAAGGATTTCCCAATTAGTTTTGCACTCTATAGTTTTGATATCTGATGGATTTCCCAATAGTATCACAATAACCTTGCTTCCATATCCGGCCAAATGTCTTGCGACTACTAGCGCATCCCCCCCATTATTTCCGAGTCCTGCAAAAACTAGAATTTTTTTAGAGGAGATGTCTGAAAATTTTTCTATAATTCTCTTAACCATTGATGCACCGGCATTTTCCATCATTAATTGTCTAGGAAAACCCATTTGGTGTCCATTTTCTTCAATTTGATACATTTGTCTAACTGATATTTCCATAATACAGCTAAATCTACGACATAAAATAAGCTATTTGAAAACGACTTTATCCTAGATATGCTCAGTTATGTCATGAACACAACAAAACGTTCTCTAGAAATTATATCTAAGGATTTAGAGAAAAGTTTGAATGAAAGAGAGAATCTAATCAGAAACACCAGACAAATAATTACTTTATGTAGTGAATCCATAATAGACTGTCACAAGAATGATTCCAGACAGGCTACAAAAAAAATCACACAGGCTAAAAAACTCTTAGAACAATATCGCAAGAATATTGACAAGTCATTGTACAAATATTTGATCCCGTCAGAGCAAGAATTTGTAGAGGCATCTTCATTTTTGTCTCTTATTCAAGGTAAAGATATTCCAAGTCCTGAGATGTTGAAAGTAAAAAACGAATCATTCGTTTTAGGATTATTGGATTGTATTGGAGAGATGAGAAGAGATGTTTACGATAAGATTCGAGTCGGTAAATCTGAAGAAGCTAAAAAAATGTTTGAGAAGATGGACGAATTGTATTTACTACTATATCCATTTGCATACTATGATAAAATTATCAAAGAGGCAAGAAGAAAACTAGATGTATCAAGAATCTTAGTTGAAGAAACTAGAATTGCAATTACTGAAGAAATTAGACGTGCCTAATTAATCAAATCAATTAAAAAACAAGAAATGCGGGAAGTGGGATTTGAACCCACGAAATCCTAAGATACTAGCCCCTCAAGCTAGCGCCGTTGGCCAGGCTTGGC
>OMIR01000046.1 GCA_900299125.1 Nitrosopumilales archaeon
AACTAATCCTATCTTTATTCCAAGCGTGATTTTCTGCATATCAAAACTACTAAAAATTTCATATGATGACGCTGAAAATATGATGGAAACAAATTCCAAACAGTATTTGGGAATATAGGTTAAATTACCCCCAACCGACAGAATCACTCGTGGATAGAATAAAAAGACTCTCGATGCAAGTTCTTGATCAACACAAAAATAAATTCTCAGTTGATTTTGCAGATAATAAAAAAATTCTAGACCAGTTAGCTGTTGTGAGATCCAAGGGACTCAAAAATGAAATGGCCGGCTATATCACAAAGCTTCTAAAACGTGAGAAAGATTACCTCCTATCCAAAGAAAGTAGAGTTCGAGAAGATGTCGAAATTAATGAAGATGAAATGGAGCAAGATTCTGAGCAACAAGATACTGAGGAATCTGAAATTCCTCAAGAAATAACAATAGATTCCGGCGAAGAATCTTAACAAATCTGATTATATCATTATACCATGATTTTGATAAAACTGCTAGGCGGTGCAAAAAAATCGTTTGACAACGATGTAATTAAGATAGATGCTGCAAGTATGTCAATTTTACAATTACTAGATTATCTGGAAAAAATAAAACCAATCAATACTTTGGAATTCGATAAAAAAAACCTGTTAATTGCTGTAAACGGTGCAGACTCATCATCATTACAGGGTTATGATACGATTCTTCATTCTGGAGATATCGTTAACATAATACCGATAATACACGGTGGTAGTAGAATTCAATTTGTATTAGAATCACAGAATGTCGAGTTATTCAATATTAAAGGAAAAAAAGGTAAAAACTATGATCATTTGATTAAGATTAGAAACTTATTTCCGAAGATCATAATGGAAGGTATCTCGTCTAAGAAAATAGCTAGCGTTTTACATGTCAAAAAGATTCTTACTAAATCGTTTTTTGCTAAAAAAAATAACATGTTGCTGGCAAAAAAATTCGAAACAGACATTTTACTAAGATTTGCTGCAACTACCCAAATTTTGAAAGCGCTAAAACAGGTTGGCATAGAAGAAACAGACAAATTTACAATTATTGCAATCGGCTCAAAATATCAGCTAGATCGGCTCTATTCATATTTACAAAAAAATCTAATTAATGTTAATTATAATCAAAACAAATCACATATTCTAAAACAATTCAATATTTCAAATAGGTATCTTCAAATCGTTGATTCAAAGAATCCCCTTGAAGATATTCTTGGAGAAAAAGCATCCGTATTATTCCAGTGACTGCCGTTTTTCACTCTGTATTTTCAAAATTTCGTTCTTTTTTATGACCGAAATTCCAGTCATCGAACCAAAAATCTGAATTAGAATATTCCAATCATATTTTTCTAATGATACTTTGTTAGGAATTCTGTTTGCAATATTTGTGATAATATCTGAAGAAGAAATATTGGAATTTCGCTTTTCTATTGTGATTCTATAAGTCTGATCTTTTGTTATTTTGGGTAATTGTTTTAAAACTGACTCTGTAATTTCTACTAGATCTGTTTTTGTCACAGAGTAAATTGGAATTACACGCATCGTGTATCGAATTGACCATGGTTCATCTTCTAGTTTTTCTCGAATTTTTCTTACTAGTTTCGCAGGTTCTACAACAGTGTTGATATAGAGTATACCTGAGAATTCAGATAAGATAATTTCAGGACTATTGTCGTCTAACTCAGACAGTAACTCTTTGATCTCTTTGATAGTATCGCTCTCAAAATGACGTGCACAAGTGACTATTATGTTCAATATGATGAAATTTATTTTATTACATATTTATCTTGATTAAAAAAATAAATAAAGAAAATTCATAGTATATTTGTGAGTACTGAACCAGATGTAGAAAATGACTTTGAAGATGACTTTGAAGATGACTTTGAAGATATTGAAGATGAAGAAATAGTTGATGAAGATTTTGATTAGATGGTCAAACCAAAACTATCTGCGAATTTGTTAAATGTATTATATGCCTGAAGAAATTCTCTACCATTGGAGCTTATCTTATACTTACAAGCACCATCAGAATTAGTTTGTTCTAGTAAACCCTGTGACACCAAAGTATTCAAAATTTTAGATATTCTTACATGAGAGATATTGGCCTTTCGTATCAGATAGGTTATGTTGGCACCCTGTTCATCTGGCAGCTCATCACGAGTAGTAGTTAAAATGTCACCTATGATTTTCATGTGGGTTCTATAGACTTGCATTTTGACGAATTTAGTGTTCAATTATTATAGGATATGTTGGCAGGATAAGTTTTTTTGACAAAATAATGGGAATCAGCTAAATTCGAGCCTAGACAATCATAAATTTTCATCAAATTTTATTTTCGTAAGTGGAACCTTGGTAACTGGAATAAATAATAACCCAAGTCCAAGGATTTTAATCGATATTGATACTAGATTTAGTATGGATTGTGGAAATACAAAATAATACCAACCCAGAAACTCCCCCAATCCTAACAACCCGAGACCCGATGCCACGAAAATTGCCGTTTTTCTCCTACTTTCAAAATACGACATCATTGTCTCAATTGAACCATATGCAAGTAAAATGAATGAAATTGAGCGAATTACATTTTCAATCGATGTAAATGAAATCAAAAACATGGGAATTATTCCTATTGTTCTCAAATAGTTTGATCTAGGGAAAAATGACTTGATAGTATGGGAAAATGCAATAAAAAAATACCCTAGTGTTTGAATTGCAATTCCAATTGTTTGAATCCATCTTTGTGGTTCTTTGGGTTCGAAAATATACGCGTCGAGAGTTATTCCGATCCACATTATCATAAAACCAGCTCCTATTGAAAAGAATGCCACTGTAAGTCGAAAAAGTGTTGGACTTCCAGTATTCCTAAAACCAATGTATGACAATACGCCTATTAAGATACCAACTAAAAACCCAACTAAATTTAAGACACTTTCTAAAAAAAATGCATCCATCATTTCTGTAATGACTATTTGATTTTAAAAGTTAATCCCATTCGTCTAGAGTTCCAGCCGTCTGACCTTCAGTAGAACCTGCATAATCACCCAAAATATCCGAATATGTAACATCATTATGTGCTACATATTTTACATATTCACCATAGGACATTTCTAGATTACATTGACTGCATGTGACTATGGTAAAGTCAGGTGCCAGTTCTGCGTTACCTTTACATTTTGGACACTTGATCCTCACACAAATTTTACTCTAATTATGTTATTATTTATTGCCAAAAAAAGAATAAATTGACTCTTGTAAATGCGATTTTATGGTTAGAATCTGTACAAAATGTAAAGCAGAAATTCTAGACACTGAACAACTTGATGCTGTTGGAGGTACATATCCTTGTTGCACAAAATGTTGGGAAGAATGGAAAACCTATCGAATCATGGTTATGAATGAATTAAGATTAGACATGTCTTTGCCAGACCATAGAAAACTACTCAAAAAGAATGAAAAGATCTTTGTTGGAGTACTATCACCTCAAGGAGATGTCATTGATTTTTCTAATGAAGATAATCGTAAACCTGACAAGCCTGAAACTTAGATTCCGAGTTTTTCTTTAGCAACCTTAGGTATAATGAGAAAGAATTGTCTTCTTTGTTGTTCAGATAGACTTGAGAAAATTTTTCTAATGGTATCTGAGATTGACTCCTGATTTGACTTGTCAATAGTTGAAAAAACCTCCAAAATACCATCTAAATTAAAGAGAATTAGTTTATGTGGATCTTTTAATATTTCAAAGATGTATGCTGATACTAGAGTCATTTTGTCCTTTTCAGGCATTGCAGCCAGAATTTCCAGCCAAGTTGAAAAAAGTTTGGCAAAGTTCGGAAATGGAATTGTTGGACCAGCTTCTAATGCATTATTGATTATTTCTAATTGATCTAATGAGGATAAAGTAAAAAATTCATTCATTCTTTTTCTGAGTATTGGTTTTCGTAAGAAATCAGGTAGGTTTGCCAAATTCACTATGATGTTTCCTGCAAAATTTTCATGTGACATCAAAAATTAATTATGCTGGCTCATTAAAAATTTAGATCGGATCTATATAACTTGGCTTAAATTAAAGCTAAGAATTCCATCCAATGATGCCCTCTACAGTAGTGGTTGGTGGATTCTTCGGAGATGAAGGAAAAGGTAAAATCATTTCATATTTGGCACAAAAAGATGATCCTAAAATTGTCGTTAGAGGGGGTGCAGGGCCCAATGCTGGTCATACTATTGAGGATGGTGAAAAAAAATACAAGGTCCGCATGCTTCCAAGTGGATTCTTGAATAAAAATGCCGGACTTATGATTGGACCAGGTGTAGTTATTAATCCAGAAGTTTTGCATAAGGAAATTGAGGAATTTGGCACATCCACAAGAACATTTATTGATAATAATTGTGGAATCATAGAAAAAACTCATACTGATGTAGATGCTGGTGGAAGATTAAAAGAAAAAATCGGCAGTACTGGGTCTGGTACGGGACCTGCCAATGCCGATAGAGCACTACGAACACTAAAGATGGCAAAAGAGATACAATCACTCAAACCGTATTTGATTGATGTTGCTGAGCAATTACATAATGCTCTTGATTCCGAACAAAATATCCTAGTCGAGGGAACTCAAGGTACTTTTCTCTCATTGTGGCATGGAACATATCCTTATGTTCCATCAAAGGATGTGACTGCCTCTGGAATTTGTGCAGACATTGGGTTAGGACCAAAAAACGTCGACGATGTCATGGTGGTCTTCAAATCCTACGTAACTCGTGTAGGTACAGGCACGCTTGATGGAGAGCTTCCTATGGATGAAGTATCTAAGCGTGGGTGGTCAGAAGTAGGGACAGTTACTGGAAGACAACGACGTGCGGCTGAATTTGATTTTAATCTAGCCAAGCGTGCAATCATGCTCAACTCTGCCACCCAAATAGCACTTACAAAATTAGATGTTTTGTTCCCAGAGTGCGCACACAAAAACTCATTTGATGATTTAAGCTTGAGCGCAAAAAAATTCATTACGCGGATAGAAGATAGTACTGACGTGGCTGTTACACTAATAGGTACTGGTCCAGGCGTAAATGATATTATCGATTTACGAGAATAAATGAATCTATTTTCCTAAACTTTATTTTGCCAACTGTTTTAACGCTTCCGTGGCACCACCAAAATCTCCTAAATATATTCAACTGGCCTCACAACTTGAATTCTCACGCTTGGTATCAGCATTAGAGCGTATTCCACGGGTTTCATTCATGCATGAACACAATGGAAAAAAAATCATCTCAATTCAAATGGATTTGCTAAAAGAGCGACCTATAATCTACTATGTGCCTCTGGAAAAAAATGGGCATTATTTGGCATATGGCTTCAAAAATGGAAAAGAAGAATCATTGGTAGTAGATACAGTATCGGAACCCACGAAACTTTATTCACCTATAGTGAAAATTAAGGAACTTCCGCAATCCCTTCGTCAAAATACTGATGAACAATTAGAGAAATATGAGCTAATTGAGCTGGAGGATCTTGCGAGTTTAGCTAAAATAAGCCATGGATATGAAGAAGCGCCGTTCCCATTATTTTCTTTCCCACGTGGTGATAAATGGTTATTGGGAGTCTTTATGAATTTTAATGAGGAAGGACCATCATATTTTTGTCATGTGTCTATTGATTCAGAACCATCACAACCATTTTTGAAATATTCAATGTTTAATGGAAATCCACCACAATTTTCCGATAATCTAAATGAGCATGGTTATTCATATATCAAAATAATAAAGCTAGTAGAAACACACCCATTAATTCACTATGAATAATTTTTCAGAACGAATTAAAAAGTTAGCCCGACAAAAAAGCCCGCTTATTTTGGCAAATGATTACGATGATCAAAAAAATCTAGAATCTAGAACTCTCAAAAACATTGATACTTTATCTGATTATCTCTGTGCAATAAAATTCAATATGCATGTTTTACTCCCACTCGGAGAAAAACAAATCAAAAAAATTACAAAAAAAGCGCATGAAAATCAACTCCAAGTAATAGCAGACATAAAGCTCAATGATATTGGAAATACCAATCTGGTGGCTGTTAATACTCTCTGGAATCTAGGCTTTGATTGTGTAATTGTGAATCCTATTATGGGTCCAGAAAACCTTCAAAGACTAATCCAATTTTCTCATAAAAACAAAAAGGGGATAATTTCATTGTGTCATATGAGCTCTCCTGAAGCAAAAGTTACATACGAATTAAGCGTAAGATTAGGCTCAAAGGAAAAACCACTCTTCAAATTATTCCTAGAATGGGCAAAAAAAATGTCCGCAGATGGAATAATAGTCGGTGCCACTTTTCCTGACATCATAAAATACTGCAAAAAGCATAGTAACTTCAAGTTGAACGTTTTCTCGCCAGGAATCGGCACTCAAGGTGGAGACATAAAGAGCACAATTTCTGCTGGTTCTGATTATCTTATCGTAGGTCGAACAATTCTAAATGCTAAGGATCCTGTAGACACCGCAAGACAGATGGTAAGACTAACTCGTATAGACTAGTGAGCGACATTTCTGCAATAGGTTTTTTGCGTTTTGATATGTGGTCTTGGTATAAGCTGATTCATATTCTAACCATATGTGATCTATGTGCTCGTCTGAAATAATTACTTGACTACTGTATGTAATTCCCAAGAAAAACACTACTTCTTTTTTGATTATTTTATTGTCGTGTACATATGTGTAGTGAATTTTTTCCTTAAAGCCTTCAATAAAATTGATATCGATAATTCCTGTTTCTTCTCTAGTTTCTCTTATTGCAGCTTGCATTTCATCTTCTCCTTTTTCGATTCTACCTTTTACAAAATCCCAATGTCCTGAAGGATAATGTAAAAGTAGAAACAATTTCTTATTTCCTTCTTCTCGAAATAAAATAATCCCAGCAGATTTTTCAGAAATTTCCTGCATTATTTTCCAATCCTTCTACTTCTTTTTTGAAATGTTCTAATTGCTCTAAGTAAGTCTATCTTTCTAAATTCAGGCCATAGAATATCCATAAAAATTAATTCACTATATGCTCCTTGCCAAAGTAAGAATCCACTCATTCGTTGTTCACCAGATGTTCGTAATATCAGATCAGGTGCTTGTTGTGGCAAATGAGAGGTATACAAATTTGCCTCAATAATTTCTTTATTAATATCATTGATATCGATACTCCCATTTTTGATAAGTATGGAGATTTTTTTTACAGCATCAACTAATTCATTTTGTCCGCCATAAGCAATTGCAATATTCAGATAATGTTCGTCATATTCATGTGTAGCTTCATCTAATCTTTTTAATATTTGATTTATTGAATCTGGCAATAATTCTGTTCTCCCCATTGCTTTCACTCGCATTTTATTTTTATGAATTCGTGGGTCTAAATACAACTTTTCTAATCTCTGACTAATCAGCCCATAGAGATATTCTAACTCTTCATCCTTACGGTCAAGATTTTCTGTTGATAAAACATACAGAGTGATGATTTTGATATCCAACTCTTCACACCAATCCAAAAGATTCTCTACCGCATCCGCTCCCTTGAAATGACCTTCTTTAGAAATTATTAGTGCTCTTTTTGCCCATCTTCTATTTCCATCTAGAATTACAGCAATATGATTGGGAATTATTCCATGTCTGATCTCATTTTCTAGCCTCTGTGAGTATAGCCTGTAAAAATAATTGAGAAAAGGTTTTGCTTTTTCTATTCCGATAAGACTTCTCCTCCCCTCTTCTTCCTGTATTTTCGGAATAAGAAGGTAGCAGATATCATTGTTATTACTAGGCCCGCGAAAAACGGAGGGATCAAAGTATAGGAACTTTCGTCATTTACAAGTAAATTTGTAAATTGGTATACTGTTGGATATAACGCCACCAGTACAATCATGCGTAAAATGTCAGTAATATGTCTCATACTTCCCTTCAGCCAATTGCTTATGAGAATCCCAGCAAAGATTGCACCTATTCCCATCCACAAAAATGGTAATGCTCCAGCAATGAACTGTCCTAATGTTACTTTATCAGCAATAATATTTGGAAATCCTGATCCCAAAACCTCAGGATCTAAAATGTTTGTATGAATAGCAGAAAATCCTGATAGCAATGATGCCAATGCAATTGTGATTCCAGTAATAACCGTGAACATTCGAATCAAACCAGCTGGTGTGGGTTTTGCCCAGTTGGACCAAGCTCTGTCGACATCAAATGCACGAATCAAAAACGCACCACCCAATATGCTTACTAGCACTGCAAATATTTCCTGTGTGTAACCAAAAATAGTTCCAATTCCGCCGATTAGTAATAATATTCCAGGCAATCCCAGAAAAAACTTGGAATATTTGGAATCATACACAATCATTTTTAGATACTTACCAAATACTGCATAGGAATACTCTACACTCCTGCTGACTCTCATGACACATCTTTGGACAGAAACAATCGGTACAACGTTTTGTATTATGGGTATAACACTTTCATCATCTTCACCATCTGAAACAATAACTGCACCATTAGCTGCAAAACCTGATAAAACTGATTTTACTTCCCGAATTATTTTTTCATCGGCTTGAACCCCTCTGTCACTCACTCCAGCAACAATAATGACCTCTGCTTTGTAGCCTTTGCTAATCAGATCTTCATATGTCTTTATTGAATAAAAAATTGAATTTGCATCAGCATCCTCAGGATCCTGCAAAGCTAATTTTTGTGCAGCTTCTATACAGGCGTTTCTACCAATTACTGGAGTATTAACACCCCCTTTATCACCAACATCGTTATCTCTATCTACACAAATAACTAACAGTCTACTTGATAGTGGTGTGTCAATCTTCTTTTCTATTTTGGAGTCTAAAGACAATATTACTTTGTGTAGTAAAATTACCTATTAACGATTTCCAACAATTCAAAATATTACATATAGGAAACTAGGCTCAATTTTGAGGCCGTGACTCGTTTGATGCTAATAATGAATCTTGAGTTTGGGCTAGTAATTGCTCAAGCTTATCCAAGTTCTCTGATAAATCTGCCATTGGATTTTCTTTCATTTTCTCTGCGATGACAATTGTCTCTCTAAGATACGTATTGTATGTCCGAAGAGAGTCTCCCAACAAATAATAGCTCTGCCTCCATTCTTGAGAAACATCTGGTTCTGTTAAACTAATTATCATGGATCTGATCTGCCCAGATGAAATTTTTGCAATTGCGATATAATTTTCAGGAGTAATCTGACTAGACAACAATTTGTCAAATTCAGTCTTGTCTGATTCGGATATTGTCTTTATCTGATCAATTAAAGCATTCAGACCGTCTTCTGGATCTGAAATCGTGATGCTTGATTGGTGGTTTTGTGGAATTAACCAAGTGGCAAAACTACCACCTGTGATTGCAGCTAAGACTATCACCGTAACAATAAATCCCTTTTTAGATTTCAACATCAACATAATTTCATTCTATTATATATTTGAAATCTGGAAATTACTGAAATTTTTACAAGAAATCGTCTTTTTACTGAATTTAATATTTTGCCTAAAACATGTATGTTTTTATCAGTCTCTTAACGAAATTCGTATTAAATTCTATTAAAAAAATACAGACTAGTCTATCGTGTAGTAAAATAATTTTCACCGTTTCTTGCTAAATACACGCACGATTATTCCAATCGTATGGCTCAAGCTTACTGTGTAAAATGCAGAGCAAAAAGGGAAATTAAAGATCCTAAACCAACAAAGCTAAAGAATGGTCGTCCAGCTGTTAAAGGCGTTTGTCCAAAATGTGGCACTAACGTCTTTAGAATTGGCGCTGCTTAAGCTAAACCACTCTTTCTTTTTAACTTAAGCTCATATAGGTAAAGTAGTCTTCATCTCATATTGAGCAAAACAGATTACGAAAAATTACTCAAGCGAATACAAGATAAGATTTCCGAAAAACAGACTAGTTCTGGAGAGAGATTTGAACTTCCTTCGCCTAATGTAATGTGGGAAGGCCAACGTACGATTTTACATAATTTTATGGATTTTACAAAAAAGTTAAGGCGAGATCCAGAAAAAGTACTCCAATATTTGGCAAAAGAATTTGCTACCCCTGCAGAGCGAAACGGTGACAAGGCTATTTTTGTAGGAAGACGCGAACCTCATGACTTTGCAAATTTACTAAATATTTATGTCAAAGATTATCTCGAATGCCAAACTTGTAAAAGCCCTGATACTAGAATTGAAAGAGAAAACCGGATAACCTTTCTGGTTTGCGAAGCTTGCGGTGCTAAATCATCTCTAAAAGGTAAATACGCATAATGCGATTCTTTGTAAAAACTTCTAACTATCAGAATAGCAATATGCTGAACATGTGTGATGAAAATTTACTAGGGAAAATTATCAAAAATGGTAATGTTCAGATTAACATTAGTAAAAACTACTATGGTCAGAGACTCGTTGAAAAACAAGAAGCCGAAGAACTCATACAAAATTCCTCAATTCTAAATTTGGTTGGAACTAATACAATACAAATGTCGATACAACTTAAGATTGGTTCCTCTCAAGGTATCAAAACAATTGAGGATGTTCCGTTTTTGTTAGTATTCAAAATGTAATACACACAATTATATACAAAAATTTTCTTTAATACCTATTGGGAAAGCGTAAAGTTCTAAATGAAAGTGAACTAAAAGATATTCAATTACCGCAACAAGGTGAACTTCTAGGTAGAGTGATCAAACTTCTAGGTAGTGATCAAGTACTTGTAAAATGCACTGATGAAAAAATTCGTAGAGGAAGAATCCGCGGAACCCTAAAACGCAGAATCTGGATTAGAGATAACGATGTTGTCATAATTGCACCATGGGATTTTAAGCAAGACGATCGCGGTGATATTACTTGGAGATTCACATTATCCCAAGTGGACTGGCTTAAAAATAATGGTCACTTACCCAAAGACTTCTAAAATTATTTAGAATTGTCTGAAGACGATTTTTCTGGATTAGAAAAAATTGAAGATTATGAATCTCAGTTTGAAAAAGTTTTTCCTAAGCAAAAACGTCGTAAGCCACAAGATGGATTCAAAAATGATAAAGTGGTAAATCAAGTCCTTGATAAAACTACTATGTTTACTATGTATCAGATGATTAACTCTAAAATCATATCCTTTGTAAATGGAATTGTAAAAGCAGGAAAAGAATCGGTTCTTTTTTGGGCAGTTGATCCATCTGGGAACAATGTGGCTCTTAAAGTATACCTGACATCCACCTCGAGTTTCAAAAAACGAGCTCCTTACATTATAGGTGATCCAAGGTTTTCTCATCTAAAAAAAGGCACCAGAAATATGGTATATCTTTGGGCGCAAAAGGAATTCAAGAATCTCAAACAATGCATAAAACACGGATTACCAGTCGTAAAACCTTTACATGTATCAAAAAATGTACTTGCAATGGAATTTGTAGGAGAAGCCGGCGTTCCATCACCCACTCTTCACGAAACCGAAGTTGATGAAAATGACTATACACAAATTATGGATTTTATAAAAAAACTCTACAAAAAAGCAAAACTAGTCCATGGCGATCTATCTGAATTTAATGTATTCAAGACCAAAAACGGCCTTTTAGTGTTTGATTTTGGATCAGCTGTTGATACAATACACCCAAATGCTCAAAACTTTCTTGAAAGAGACATTAAAAATATGTCATACTTTTTTGCTAAAAGAGGACTAACAGTCACAAATCCGACTGATATTCTTCAATCAGTAATATCATGAGCTTTGAAAAATTAGTAAGAATACCAGTAGACCGTGTAGGTGCATTAATTGGAAAATCAGGTAACGTCAAGACTCGTATAGAGAAAGCCTGTTTTGTCAAACTAGAAATCGACGGTGAATCTGGTGAGGTAGAGATCATCACCGACGGCCCAGTAGATCAAATCCAACCTTTCAAAGCCATAGAAATTGTCACCGCGATAGGTCGCGGCTTTTCTCCTGAAAATGCTATGAAATTGTTGATTGAAGATTATGTCTTACATATTGTGGATCTAAGAGATTTTGCAGGAAAGTCTGCCCATCAAATTGAAAGGATAAAAGGAAGAATAATCGGAGAGGGAGGTAGGGCAAGAACTAACATGGAAAATCTTACTAATACTAATATCAGCATTTATGGAAAAACGGTTTCTATAATTGGAGAACCAATTCAAATCAAATTAGCAGTATCCGCAATATCTTCAATATCGTCTGGTAGCAAACACGGTTCCGTCTACGGTAGATTGGAAGCCAACAAGAGAAAGCAAAAGATAGAACGAATGCAATTGTGGGAAGAAAAAGATGTCTAAAGAAACCTTTAGCCAAATTTCCCCCAGTGAATTTTTTTATAGAAATAGGGATCTTGCTGGATTCTCTAACCCTACTCGCTCTTTATACACTGCAGTTAGAGAATTTGTTGAAAATGCATTAGATGCATGTGATCAAAGAGGAATACTGCCTGACGTAAAACTCATAATTCAAGCAGTTGATCCTGAAAAACCGGATCCAAAACCATACATTCTCACTGTTAAGGACAATGGCCCTGGTATGGATTCCAAGCAAATACCGCTTGCTTTTGGAACTGTACTTTATGGTTCTAAATTCGGACTCAAACAGGCTAGAGGCATGTTTGGGTTGGGAGCAACAATGGCAATTTTGTATGGTCAAATAACTACTAACAAACCAGTCATAGTATCAAGCTCAGTAGATGGTAATACTTCCCACGAATATTCGATGATGCTTGACATACAAAAAAACAAACCAGTAATTATCAAGCAAGTAACTAAGGAGACTAATAAAAAAGGACTCAATGTTTCTATTACACTAGAAGGTGATTACTCTAAGGCAGGTTCTAAAATAAGGGACTATGTTTATCAGACATCACTAATTACACCGTACGCGACAATCTCCTTTGATGACCCTAAGGGGGAAAAATTTCATTACAAAAGAATTGTTGAAACGATGCCTGCACCCCCAACTATTATCAAACCGCATCCTCATGGAGTAGATGTCGAAACAATCAGACGAATGATAGCGGACACTCATTATGAAATTCCGACTCTTGATAACGCAATGATTGAAAAAGTTCGTAAAGAACTTGGACTTTCAAAAAAGAATCTAAATTTTGAAGGAATAATGCAAAGGGCTGAAAAAAAATGGGCGATACTATCTAGACCTGTTCGTATAATTGTTGCACTGAATTCTTTTTTACAAATGGACTTTGAAAAAATTATGAAGATAAGAATTGAAGATGTTGATCTGACTAACAAACATCTCACCTACTGGGACTTTGGTGAATCAAAATCAGTAACAGTTGATATGCCAAAATCAAGTCAATACTATAAACAACTTGCAAACACGGTAGCCGGTGAATCCCTTGGAACATTTCTTACAAAAAGATTTCAAAGAATTGGACCGTCAACAGCAGAAAAATTCTCTGAATTTGCTAACCTAAAACCGGAGAAAAGAATTGGCTCCTTTACAAATGAAGAATTAGTTCAATTAAGTGACTCTCTTCAGAGATATGAGGAATTTTTATCCCCTGATCCAAGCTGTCTAGCACCTTTAGGAGAAGAACCTCTTCGTAAGGGTATCGCACAATTCTTCAAACCTGATTTCTATGACGTTCTTCAAAGAAGTGCTTCAGCATACTCGGGCTTTCCATTTGTTATTGAGATGGGTATTGCGTATGGGGGTCAAATTCCAGCAGGTAAAATCAACGTTTATCGATTTGCAAACAGAATTCCTTTATTATATGACGAGGGAAGTGACGTGGTATTGCAAGTAGTTAATGAAACTGATTGGGGAAGATACAAACTCAAGAACGATTCTCCGGTTGTAATAGTTACTCATATCTGCTCTACTAGAATCCCATACAAAACAGTAGGAAAGGAAAATGTTGCAGACAGGCCGGAAATTGAAAAAGAACTACGACTCGCACTGCAATTTTTACTAAGAAAGCTATCTGCATACATGTCAAAAAAAGGACTCGCAGAAGCAGAAAAAAAGAGATCAAACCTATATCAAAAATATCTTCCACTTATTGCACAATTTGCTACCGAGTTAGCAGGAAAAAATAAACAGCCTGACTATAAGAAATTGATCAAGGATCTGAGTACCAATGTCCAAACCGAAGAATAAATCCGAAAAAATCGAGTCAACAAAGTATGACGCTTTGTTGGGTCTGCTCAAATCGGAAGGTGCAAAAATCTACAGTGATCTAGAAAAGGGTCAATTTCCACAATTCTATGTTCCTAGTAGATCTGTGAGCAATATAGTATATGACAAAAAACTACGTCAATACATTCTTGGAAAAGCCGCGGGACTTCGAAGCTCGCGTAATATGTCGCAACTGCGATCATTTACACAATTAATTTGGCTGGCATTCTTTGCAAACCGATTAGTCCAAGAAAAAAAATCCTCTACATTAAGAGATATCTATTATTCATCTCAAGCATTCGAAGTAGACTTTGAGGATCAGCCAGAATCTGATAATATCATTGTGGATTTGGAAGCAGTACTTGCAAGACCTAGGGAAGATTTGCACATATTCCCTGAGGAACGAAGCAGTGTATTTGGTGATTTGACAATAGAATATACAGTTCCTGGCTATGAAGGAAAAAGAACTAATCTATCAGATCATCCGGACGGATACCTGATTGGACCTAGTTTATCAAGTGCCGAGCTTGTCGATACCAGTGCCGAGTTGGTAATTGCAATAGAAAAAGGTGGGTTGTTTACTAGATTTGTTGAAGAAAAAGTCGACAAGAAATTCAAGGCAATAATAATTGATACTGCGGGTCAGGCTCCACGTTCAACTAGATATCTACTAAAAAGATTACGTGATCAAATGAAACTCCCTGTTGTAATTTTAACAGATGGTGATGTATACGGTGAACACATTGCAATGGTGATCAAATCTGGCTCTGCAAATGCTGCTCATCTAAGAGAGCTCACAGTTCCAGATGCCAAATGGGTTGGTGTCTGGGCATCGGATATTGAAAAGTACAAACTACCAACAATCCCAATGACTGAATCGGACATCAAGAGAATCTATGATTTACAAAAAGATCCAAGATATCAAGAAGGCATATGGAAAACAGAACTAGAGATTTTCCTCAAGATCAAAAGAAAGGCTGAACTCGAAGCTTTCTCAAAATACGGCTTGACAAATATCACTGACAAGTATTTACCAGAAAAACTAGAAGTTGCTAAGTCTCTGTAGACTTTCCAATTCGCAAAGTAAGAACACCGTTTCTGTATTTGAAGTCAGAAATCTGTAAACCTGAGGCACCCTCTATTGGTACCTCTTTGGAAAAGTTTCCAGAACCGCGAATGTATAGTACACCCTCTATTAGTCGCACCATTATCTTATCATCCGGTCCTGGCACTTCTGCAACAAAGATTATTTCATTTTCTCCTTTGATGACATCATACACCCAGTTTTTGCTTTCCGTATCTCTGGCAGTGTATTTGGGCTTGTCGCTTTTTGTCATCTTTTTGATTACAAAACCCCAGTAGATCATCGTTACTGATGATATTCCAACAAGTATGAAGCTCACAGAACCAAATCCATATCGAAGAGACATGATATACACAATTCCAAGGAAAAGAATAATCATGATGGGTATTATGAAATTGACAGATTGTTCGTTGGAATAACTTCTTTTGTAACTAGACACTTGATTAGATTTCCTTTTGGTAAATATAAAGTAATTATGTACAGCAAAAAAATCTTGATTTTTATTATCATCTGAAAGAAATTATTTGTGGACAAGACAAAAAGTCCAATGAAAGGATTGTTTCTTAAAGGTTCAATTATTGGAGCTATTATCACGGTTCCATCGCTAGCCGCATTTTTCACCTCTTGGCTCATTACTGGTGACAAATATACTTCGTTGATTATTGGAGTTGTAGTACATTTTATTGGAATGGGTTTCACTCTCAAACTGTCCAAAAAATTATTTAGGCTAAAGCAAAACTAGTTCAAATTTAATTAATCATTTATATCAATACTAAACAATGAACTTAGAAAAAATAGAAAGTGATCTGATATCTGAAGTAAAGCTTGAACCTTTGGAAGCCAAGATCTTTTTATTAGTGACGACCAAAGGTAAAATGACTACTGAAAAGATTGCTAAAGAGATTGGATTAGATTATGTTCAAACACTTAGTATTGCAAAAAAACTAGTTACATTCGGTGGACTAATAGATATTTCAGAATCAGAGTTTGAGGCAATGCATCCAAGATTTACTGCAGTCAACATGTATAGAAAAACATGTACCATGAATAATATCAAATTTAAAAAAAATCTTATAGTAGATAATATCGGAGTCGCATTAGAGGAGCTTTATGAACGTGCAAGGACTAAATAATCCTGATTCACGCCAAAATTCAATGAGCGTTAATACTGAAACTTGCAAACATGAAATTACTTATTTTGGAGTAACAAATGTAAATGTTGACTCTAGAACTATTGGTTCTGTAGATGTATGGCGTTGTGCTATTTGCAAAAAAAGATTTTGTGAAGAAAAACAACTTGGAATTGATTCAATTGTCGACTATGTTGGAATGCCCAAAATAGAGCCTGATGAAAAATGGGCTATCTTGGTCCGTAAATTATTCAAGGGTAAAGATAGATGGAAGCTTGTCAGGTTGATGCAAAATGGTTCTCTCAAAGTAGAAAATCCTGACAATAAAGTTATTGAAATCCACATCAAAGATTTCAAAGTGGATGATCCGAATCACACAAGTTTTCTAATTGATGATAACATTAACAAGGCAATAGAAATCTAGGTGTTGCTCTTGGACTTGTTGGTTCATATCAATAATGTGAAAGGTAACCAAATGGCAGCAAAAATAACTGGTACTTTTACTATTGAAAATAACACGTTCAAGTTTTCTGCAATCGCATTTGGCAGAATAGGCGGACATAACATTGGAGCAAAAATATCAAACGCCACTCAAAAATCACTCAAAAAACTAGGCTATGATTATAACGAAGTAATAGATACACTGCAAAAAAATCTCGTTTCAGGGAATATCACATTACCTGAAGGACTCAACAAAGAGTCATTTGCTGATTCTTAGAATTGGGCTTCTTCGAGAGCTTTAGCACACGAACAACCACGATGTTCTGGTATGGAATCTGGAATTGATGTGAGTAATCTCTTCGTATTTTCAACATTATTGTGCAGAGTCTCAATGACTTCTTTTGCAGTCACCGGTTTTTCAGCCCAAACATCATAATCAGTTACAGTTGAAATTGATGCGTAACAGATCTGTGCTTCACGTGCAAGCTGGCATTCTGGAACCAATGTCATACCGATTATATCAGCGCCAGTTGATTTGTAGAATTTTGATTCCGCTTTTGTAGAAAATCTGGGACCCTCAATACAAACATATGTTGCATTTTTATGCACTGAAATATTTTGGTCACTACTTGCCTGCAATATTGCCTTTTGTAACTCTGGACAGAATGGATCTGCGACTGAAATGTGAATCACTTTACCTTCCTCTGAGAATGTACCTTTACGAGATTTTGTAAAATCAATAAATTGGTTGGGTAATACAAAATGACCTGGTGCTATTTCTTCTTTAAGACTACCAACTGCTGATGGTGCGATAATTCTAGTTATGCCCATTTGCTTGAATGCCCAAATGTTAGCCTTGTAATTGATTAGGTGTGGTGGAATGGTGTGTTTTCTTCCATGTCTAGGCATGAATGCGACTTTTTTACCCTTGAATATTCCTACAGTAATTGCATCAGACGGTTTACCGAATGGAGTTTCGATAGTTATTTCCTTTGACTCTTTCAAGAGTCCGGAATCATAAATTCCAGTTCCACCGAAAATTCCTATATCTGCCTGTTCCACTAGTATTTCACCAAAGACTCTGTTCTGTATTTTGAAATCTTTTTGACTCCATCTAATTCTGTTAACTCTACCATGAAAGCAAATCCTGTTACATGTCCACCGATTCTTTCAATTAGATCAGCAGCAGCTTTTGCAGTTCCACCTGTGGCCAACAAGTCGTCACAAATAACTACTCGCTGTTCCTTGCTGATCGCATTTTTTTGAATTTCCATGGTTGCCTTTCCATATTCTATTGTGTAAGATCTTTTAACGGTTGCACCTGGAAGTTTGCCCTGCTTTCTTATCATTATCATTCCCTTGTTGAATCGTAATGCCAATGCACACGCAATAGGAAATCCACGGGATTCTATACCCGCAAAGACATCCACATCGTTTACATGATATCTCTTTGCAAACTCATCTATACAATGAGACATTGCGGATGGATTCTTTAGGACTGGACTAATATCTCTAAATAAAATGCCCTTTTTAGGAAAATCTGCATACTCTGTAATGATATTTTGTAGGTTCACGATTTTGGTTTTTTATGAGTAATTAAAAGGGTTTCTTGGTCTATTGTATCTCAAAAGTAGTTTCTGCGGTATCTGCACCTAATTCGGCCTTTATCGAATATTTGCCAGGCAGAATATTTTGAGGAATTACCCATACTATCTGAAAACTACCGTCCTTAGTTGAGCTTGTATTTAGTTCGTCAACTTTGACATTATTGGAATCTGTTATTGTGATAATTGTTGTCTGGGTTTTTCCTCCACCTGCACCGATTATTGTAACATAGTCTTCAACTTTGTATGGCGAATTCTTGTCAGTGTGAATATTGAATGTTTTCAAAGAAGTACCTGATACCGTGAATTTGATTTCTGCAAATTTCGGTCCGCTTTTCGCCTTAATTATCCACTGTCCTTGTTTGGCATCGCTAGGAACTCTAAAAGTTCCATCTGAAAACTTGCCGTTCTTATCAGAGAAAATATCCTTTATCTTTACAATTTTTCCATCAGGATCCGACATCTCTAAATTCAATATGGCGTTTGGACTGGTCGAACCCAATAACAGAATATTGGCTCCTGGTAGGTATTCTGGTTTTGTTGATTGCATCAAAATATTTTCTGATGTTATTTGGAGACCAACAGAAAACACAAGATTGGTATCTGACTGAGGATGTTTGATTACTGCAGTATATACACCCGACTTGTATCCGCTTAATGGTAAATCATAGTAATTCATTCCATCAAGACCCAGAGTCACACTATCACTGAGCTTTACTTTATCACTTGGATCAATTATTAAAATAGAAATCGTAGATTTTGCTGGCCCATTTATGATTAGTTTGGCAGTATCTGATGAGGCATAATTGAGCTTATCAAACTTGGCAATGATTTGTGGTCCTGGAAGTTCACCTAAGCCGATCCTAACGATTTCTGATTCTTGATCTTGTGTTAGATATACAACATAGGTGCCTTTTGTTGATGTAGATTCAGTTTGGTAATTGAAACTAAATACACCAGATTCATCAATATTTAGAATATCTGAAAAAATCTCTTTCCCTATAGGATCGTTGATGATAACTTGCAGTGTTTTTCCTGATTTAGCAGTCCCATTTATGACAAAGTTATCCCCAGGAGTGTATTTTAATTGGGAAGGAGTAGCTCTAATAATCTTGGATATGGATACACTAGTGGATTTTGTGATTGTTTCAATACCGTCGCTGAATTCGATATTCTTTGTGCCTAGTGGCGCATCTAGTGGTATGACGACTTCAAATTTCCAATTACCTTGATTATCTACCTCTATCACGATTTGGTTTAACTTGTTGCCTTGGGGATCTTTACCGGTGATGGTAACTGAGCTTCCAGGTCTTCCCATTCCACTAGCGGATAATTTTTGTCCGGGTTCAACAATTTCGGTAATCTGATCGACGGTAAGTTTTTTAATATTTACCGGGGCGATAATTTCTTGTGAACTGTCAATTCTGATACTTATTGTCTTTTTATTTCCTTGAGAATCAGCCAATGCTAAATCCACTCTGTCCTCTTTAATGGTTAGTGGAATCTTTACAGTTCCAACAACGTTTCCATTTTGATCAGTTGAGAAATCTTCTAACGAATTTCCATTTATTTGAAAAGTCAGAATTGTATTTCTCGGAAATCCCTCTCCAACTATTCTGATACTATCTCCAGATTTTGGAGATTGTGGAATTATGTGAAATGTAGCACCCTCAATATTCTGTGAGTTTTGTGAATTATTTGGTTGTTGATTAATTCTAGATATGACTTGGCCAACTGATATTTCACTCCCGGAATTATCTAATGTCTTCCAGTTAACTCCTGGGTTCTCGATTTCTGTTTTAATTCCAATTTTTACTGACTCACCATTATTCAATGGCTTGGATGAAGTAAATACTATGACGCCTTGAGGATTCTTTATTCCTGTCCACCCATTTTCAGCTTTAAATGACTTGAAATTTCCTGATTCTTTGCCAAGCCATAGTTTGACAGTCTGTACTGGAGATACGTCATTATTTGTAAACTCTAATAATGTGGTTTTTTCAAAAGTTGTACTTTTAGCAACAGTCTCCGCGTTAACGGGTATTGATAATATGGAAATTCCAATGATCCCGATAATTGTAAAAATTAGATAATCCGTATGCAACCTAACAGCCCTCAAAAATATTGTTTAATTATTCTTTTTGAGCGTTAGTAATGAGTTGTGCGTAATACTCTTTAAGGCGGTTATCTGGGCTTGCTTCGCTGGAACTTGGTTAAACCAACATGCGCTGTCATATTCTGATGCTGTCTGATTCTTTCAGCTATTAATCTGAATAACCCTCTAAATTGATCCTTTGTCTTTTCTGATAGAAAATCTGCTTCCTTTAGGGCGATTTTTTCACAAATATACCTTGCAATCTCCTCAACATCGAAATTATACCAACCGTCATCCCTACGTTCATACCATATGTCTTTCAAATTCTCGATGATTCCTTTTTTATTTCGAGCCACAACCTCTTCCTTTGTTAGATTTCTAAAACCCTCTTTTCTAAGCTTGATCTCATATGTTTGATTTACTGCATGTAGATAGTCCTCAGGCAACATGAGGTCTTCTATTGACTCAATTGATTTTCCGCCTTGTTCCAAGTAGATTATTTGCATATCAGTAAATTCGTTGGACTTGAGTTGTTCAGCTATTCTTTTTGATTCTAGTGTGTTATCCAATATCACAAACACATTGTGACCGTGGTTTCTGTAAAATATTGCTAGAGGGAGTGTAGAGTTTTTACTATATGCTGCAACGACGTTAAGAGGATTCATTGAAATATTTGGATCCTCTAGAAACTTGTCAAAAGAGTTAAGAAACATCGCATCTGACATTGTCTCTACAATGATCACTGGTCTCGAATTTGTACCGATCTCCCTGTCTACAATTGATTCTACCAATCCGCGTGATAAACCATACAAAATTGGAATTAGGGTGGCATCATCTGCATTCCAATAATCATAGTGTATTCTGCTTAGATGCTTTCGTTTATCTAATTCAACTACGAGCAAGTTACCCGGCGTATAATCAAATATCATGAATGGAGAATGTGTTGCATATAGAACCTGATTGGATCCGGCTAAATTCTTGAGAAGATCAGATATGCCCATTTGTTGCGCTGGATGTAGGTTTCTTGCAGGTTCGTCTAAGAGTAAAATTGCTTCTTTAAGTTCAGCTCTTTGTGTTTCAGCTGCAAAGTTTACAATAAATGAAAACGTCCATTTGAATCCCTCCGCTCTTCTGCTAAGTAATCCTGTATTGGTAACTGTTCCGTCTCGGTGAACATCAGAGATAACTACGCTCATTATGTTACCTGGATTGTATCTCAGATCGACATGAATTGGATCACCTTTCCAAGCCGGATTTAGCCTGTCTGTTAATCTCCTACTGGCAGTGTTGAGTAGTTTGATTAGCTTTGGCGGACTTGATTTGTATTCTTCTAGTTTCTCAGTATCTAATTCTGCCAAGTAAAACAAATTTCGAACAGTTTCGGCTTTGTCAAATTCTTCATAACCCTCACTTTCCAGTTTTTGTGTTTCTTTGATATATTCATCAAGATTTATGTTTCCATATATTTTCTTATAATCAGAAAAATAAACAAATCTAGGATGAAGATGTTCTAGAACAAAATTTTCAAGTGCGGTTCTTTCAGTGGCACCAACTAGAAGTTCATCATATGTTTTTTCCATATCATTGTAAAATTTTGACCATTCTGAGAGAACATAGGGTTCATCAGATGCAAGCACATTCAATGAATTATTAAAAATAGTCATTTCACTCAGAAAAGTATCTTTATCCTTTGGTGGATGTCCTTCAAAGAATTTAGTATCGCACTGAATTTTTATATGATTGGGAATTGTCGAGATAAAATTTAGGATTTTTTCAGTATAGTTTTCCCATGAGTTTAACACTCTGTCTTTTTCCTCACTTATCTTTACAGATCCGAAATCATACTGTATCTTAGGATTAGTATTGGTTCTAAAAATTCTCATAGTAGTGATTTCTGGCAAGTGGGAGAATCTCTCTTTGATGAGTTTAGTTTCTTGATTGGTAAGCTGAAAATCACCTTCGACTAGGACTAACTCTGATTTGAGTTCTTCAGTCATTTCATCACATAAATCTAATTCAGATAATCGTTCATCTCGATTTAATAGAGTAAGAGCCTGCAAAATTGTGGTTTTACCACTTTCGTTTCGTCCTACGAATGCAGCCAAATCACCCACTTTGATTTCCCCTGAATCATGGATGCATCGATATGCCCTCACTCGGAATTTTCGTAGTCTCATCTAGCGCACATCTGGGGTGGCAACGATTTAACTTATTCGACATTCTATTACGCACAAAAATCACCATAGATATAAAAACTCAAGATGAGGAGAAAATTCTAATGACCTCTAAAGGTATTTTAATTTTCATCATTCCAATATTATTCTCATTTGTATATGGTACAGTAGTACTTGGTAGTGCATTTAATGTGCAGGGTGATACCACGACCATAAATTTTTCCAATTCGATTGAAATTCTATCGTTACAATCAATATATGCAAATGATGAAGAAATAATAGTACAAATTTCTGTTAGTGATGAAGAATATGACTGTGGGGATCTCTACATAACAATTTATGATGTTTCAGGATTCCGAAAGAAAGTAGTAAAACAACAAGCATTTTTTGATCAATGTTTGGGAGGATCAGGAATCCTTCCGAACGATGATACTTTTTCTGAAAAATTGGGTGCTGGCGAATACTTACTAGAGGCCCAATTTTTCGACAAAAATGGTTCTAAATCCCTAAGTACATCTCATAACTTTAGAGTGGAATAATGCGATGTTATATATTCTAAAATAAGATTAGTTCATCATGGCAAAAAAGGCTGTTGAAAAAGATTCTAAGAAAGATAGAAAGAAGGAAGAAAAAAAATCCAAGCCGCTAAAAGAGGAAAAAATTTCCAAGTCAGTCAAAGAGGATAAGAAAAAATCTAAAAAAGAGAAATCCGCTACAAAGGAAATCAAAGAAGAGAAGAAAAAGAAAAAAGAAGATGATCAGCCGGAGAAAACACTTGAGGAACAATTAGAGGAAGAATTAACTGATGAGGAAATCGAGAACTTTCAAATCGATAAGGTCGATATGGAAAAGCTCACTAATCGAGTCTGTTTGTTTTTAGCAAATTATGATGATGGTATAATTCAAAGTGAGCTATGGAAAAAATTCAAGCTTTCAAGCCGTGATGGATCTAGATTGGCACTAAAACTAGAGAGGATGGGAATTATAACTCGTGAAAAAATTCTTGAAAACAAAAGATGGACCTATGTCTTAAAAATTAAAAAAACTCCTGTTAGTACAGAATCTATAGAGAATTCTCCCTGTTTGGTATGTCCGGTTGAGCAAAAATGTTCACTTGACGGTGAGGTTAGTCCTAGAACATGTCAATTTCTAGAAGATTGGTCAATTAACGAACTCTCAAAACCTAAGAAAAAGAAAGAACAATGAAGCTACTTGATGCAAAACGTGATCATTATCGTAAGCTAGCAAAAGAACAAGGATATCGTAGTCGGGCAACATACAAACTACTCGAATTAAATAATTCGTATAGGGTTATAGGCCCTGGATTCAATGTTGTTGACTTGGGTTGTGCACCAGGTGGATGGTTGCAGGCTGCCGTAAAGCTTTCTGGAAACAAAGGTAAGGTCGTGGGAGTAGACACATCATACATGGACGAAGTTAATGGTGCTCATTTTATCAAAGGCAGTGTAGAGGATGAATCCATTGTTGATGAAATCATAGAATATCTTGGAACAAAAGCAAACGCTGTGATCTGTGATATATCTCCGCAAATTACTGGGCATTGGTCTATGGATCATGCAAGGCAAATCTCTCTAAACTATTCTTGTTCGAAAATAATGGAACGCATTTTAGCGCAAAAAGGAAATGCTCTTTTCAAAGTTTTTGATGGTGAATATTCTATGGAATTTCGTGATTATTTGAAAAAAAAATTCCTAAAGATTCACTTAAAAAAGCCGAATGCAAGCAGAAAACCTAGTAGTGAGATGTATTTTGTTTGCTTAGGATATGGGCTAAGCTAAAAAAATCTCTTTGATTTTATCCACTTTGCAATTTGTTCTAAAACCAGTCGGATTAAACGAGGTAGGACTCGCAAAAAAACCATTTGCTTGTAGTCTTGATATTATTTCCTCAAGTGGTATTGGTGCTATTTTTAGACGTTCTGCAATTTCATCTAGCGTAAAATAACATGAAGGCATATCTGATTCCAAGAATGCTTTCTGAATTATCTTTTGACATTTTTTATCCACATGATCGGGAATCTCTTTTGACATCTTTTTGACAAATTCTGTATCGAATAGTTTACCTATCCATAACGGACCAGCTAACTCCATTTTATGAGAACATAATTCGCAAATTGGTATGGGTTCTAATACAGAATATCTGCTTCCACAGTTTTTACAATGGACAATGTATCCAATTTTGTTACGAGTATCCGGTTTGTTTAGTATTTTGAGATATGTTCTGTAGTAATGTTGATTTGTCTCTACAAAAAGAGGTGTGGCTTCTACGTCTAGTCTTGCAGCCACTGTTATGATCAGGCCTAGTATTAATCTAATAGATATTTCATTACTATATTCTGTTTTGATTGGTAATCCATGATATTTTTTCTTACATGCATCATTGAACAATCCATGTAAGACTTGCAAGTCAGTTGCAGATACCGACAAAAGTCCTTTGTGGATTGTGGCTCTGATTCCACAATCAATGTATTTTGAAGGCGAACCAAACGGATCAATATCTACAATTGCGCCTCTACTGCCTTTTTTTGAAAAATTATTAAAAAACTGGCAAACATCATCTTTTGATATTTGATAGTTTCTCAACTTATTCAATTCTGCAGATTTTTTTGATAACTCCAGAGCACTAGGATTCAGGTCATTTACGAAGACATCAGTATTTGGTATTTCATTTGCAACGCGTAATCCACGTGCTCCAAGACCTGAAAGTCCATCAAGAAACAATCTTTTACCTTCGAAGTTTTTCAAAAATGTGGCATATACTATGATCGAAAAATCTCTACTCAACTTTGCTCTTGGATTAAAAAATGCAATTTCTCTAGGCGGAACTTTTTGCTCTAATGCACCTTTGGGAACTAGCATCTGAGTATTTCCCTCTACTATGGAAGTAATTAGATCATCTGTTGGCAACTGTTTGTATCTATTTTCTCTAAAATGGTTTAATACGTTACTAGATTGAATGTGACTCGTGCTAGTTTGCGGTGTTGATGAAGCGGGAAGAGGCTCAATGCTTGGCCCTCTTGTTATTGCAGGAGTTCTAATTGAAAAATCTAAAATTCCTGAACTGGAGAAAATCGGAGTTAAGGATTCTAAAAAATTATCACCAAAAATGAGACAAGAATTGTATAAAAAAATTCTTAGAATTGTGGATGACTATAAAATTTTCAAGGCTACTCCGAGACAAATAGACTTGGCAGTTAATCAACACAAACTAAATTATTTGGAATCTATGAATATGGCAAAAGTCATTTCACACCTAAAACCATCACTATCATATGTTGATTCATGTGATGTAAATGCCACGCGATTTGGTAATGAAATAAACAAAATGACTCGAAGAAAAATCAAATCCTATCATCACGCAGATTCAAAATTCATTGTAGTCTCAGCAGCATCAATTATTGCAAAGGTGACTCGTGATAACGCGATTGCTACAATTAATAAAAAATATCCAGTTGGAAGTGGTTATCCTTCTGATCCCACGACTGTATCTTTTGTTAAATCCTGGTTTTCAGAGCATGGTAAACTTCCAGAATGTGTTAGAAAAAGTTGGGCTCCATCAAAACTGATAATGTCTCAAACTTTGACATGATATCTTGCTATTACTAGACCGTGATCTTTATCGTATGGCTCTAGAGTCATTTCTTGTTTGATTTCAAAATCTGTCTTGAGTTTTTTTATTTCTCCCTGAATTACAATTTTTGGCGGTAATGTGACGTCTATACTCCTTGTTTTGATTACAAGAAAAAGATAACCACCTTCTTTTAGAAATGTATGGCAATTTTCTATGGCAATTTCTGTTTGGTCTGGTTGGGCAATATCGGAATACACAACATCCACTTTGCCATATATGGAAAAATATTGTTTTGGATGACGGGCATCCTGAAGAATTGGTATTACATTTTTTCTAAAGGATGCAACTCTATCTAAAAAATCTCTAGCAACTCTACTAGCATGTTCTACTGCAAAAACTACACCGTTATGTCCAACTATGTCTGATATATGTGAGACTGTCGTTCCAGTCGATGCACCAAGATACAATACTTTGGTACCTCGTGTAATTGGAAAAACATCTAGACCAATATACAATGCTGCAGCTAACTTACTTCGAAAAGGATCCCATACACGAAATTCGATTTTGGATTTTTTATACAGTTTTTCTCCGTATACAGTATTACCCTCAACATAATTTTCAGTGGCTAATCTCTTTTGACCGTCTAGTCTTAGCCAAATATAATCAGAATCTTCGCTTTCCAAACTTTTTTCGCTTACTGGAATCTCCTCTAAATTCTCTACGCGGTGTGTCTGACTCTCCGCGAGATCTAAATCCGTCACGTCTAGAATCTCTTTCGCCTATGCTATCCCGATTTTGATTTCTAAAACTATCTCGTGGCCTATCATCACGTGAACTAAAGCTGTCTCTTTTTCCAAAACCTCGTGATTCCCGAGGCCTATCATCCCTTGACCTAAAACTATCGCGAGATCTAAATTGATCCTTTCTTCCAAATTCTCGACGTACTTCCTTATGTGTCGGTGATATTCCCTCTGTTGGTTCCTTGTATTTTTCACCAATTTCTTTTACTCGAATATTCAATTTATCCAACAATGTTTGATTTAGACCTGCACCATAGACGTCCACTCTTGCTGCAATAGCTGCCTTTGAAGCAATTGCTCTAGCCATCTTACCACGTTGCCATCTTGGAGCAGCATGTACAATTGGATGTTGGAATAAGATTCCATGTTTTGGTGGTTGTGTTCCAGTCTTTAGTGCGCGAAATAGTGCTTTTTCAGCACCAAGAACTTGAATAGTACTTGCTGGTAAAGTTGCCATCTTTTTGATACTGCCAGCTTTAGCAAGTAATCTCGCACCAACAACTGTACCAAGTATTGCAGCTACATTGGGAGCTATGATTTTCATTTGTGACTCGATATGATCTTCGATTGCGTTTCTTGCCTTTGCCATGTCTAGAATTTGTTTTGCAATAGATTGGACAATTGCAAGATTTTCGGGTGAAATATCACCACCTTTGCTTTTTTGTTGAATCACAGAGAGCATTTGAACCTTGGAATCTGGAAAGCCAGCGTCTTGATAGACTCTTTCTGACAGAGAAGATCTGTTGCCAGCAATTACAATTTGAGCATATCCGTTTATACTGTCGATGATGTTGTCAAGTTCAGGAAAATGTAATCCATACCATTCTCGTAATCTGGATGATAATCCATTAATCATAACATCCATTTCATCAAGTGCGTTTATTGCTTGAATTATGTGTAGGTCTGGACTCTGAGATACTTCGGTGACTTTGGATGCAGAAAGCGATAATGCAAAATCGCGTAATTTTGACATTGCATCTCCAACGTTTTTTGCAAATCCAGCATCAACTAATAATTGGGGTTTTTCTTCTTGTATTTTTTCAAGTTGTTTTTTTTCCATGATTTGTACATCTAGAGATTCTTTTTTGAGCGTCTTTAGAAGAGCTTCATCACTTACAAAAAACCCTGCATTTATTTCTCTTAGATAATCAATTACTGAATTATTTTTCAGATTACCTTTTTTTGCTTCTACAAATTCTAGTGCCGGATTATCAAATTCAAATGATTTGGACACTGCATTATTTTCTGAAATTACAATTCCAAGCTCTGTTACTATAATAAAATGCATAATGCATGTCTGCTCTTCGGATTAAAAAAGCTACCATAAATCAACTATTATAAGACAACAAAATCAACCGAATCAAGTGACACCTGACCTTTCTGTATCGATTGGACGAATCCAGTTTGACAGGCCTGCCATGCTTGCCTCTGGAATTTTGGGTATATCATTAGATGTTTTCAAGAGAATTTTTCATTGTGGGGCAGGAGCTGTTGTAACTAAATCGCTTAGCAAGGAACCTTGGGAAGGATACCCTAATCCTACTATTGTTGGAACCGATGGTGGTTATCTTAATGCCGTAGGATTATCAAATCCAGGCGCTCCATATTTTGCAAATATGATAAAACTAAATAATGAAGTTCCAATCATCGTTAGCCTAGTTGGATCTATAGAAGAAGAATTCGAGTTCATGGTCAAACAATTTGAGAATTGCAAAGTCGCCGCATATGAGTTGAATCTTTCTTGTCCACATGTCGAGAAAGTTGGATTAGAAGTAGGAGATGATCCAAAACTAGTTACCAAAATCGTCTCTCGAGTCAAATCACAAACCAAAGTGCCTGTTATCGGAAAAGTTGGACTTGGTACAACTAACTATCTAGATACTGTCAAGGCGGCAATTGAGGGTGGTGCAGATGCAATAACTGCAATCAACACATTGCGTGCAATGGGAATTGATATTGAAACTCAACGACCAATTCTTAGTCACAAAATTGGAGGCTTGTCTGGACATTCTATCAAACCTGTAGCTGTTAGATGTGTCTATGAAATCACATCAAAGTATGACATACCTGTAATTGGATGTGGAGGGGTCTCAACATGGGAAGATGCACTTGAATTCATTTTTGCAGGCGCATCTGCTATTCAAGTTGGTAGTGCAATTGGTGAAGGATGGATAGATGTATTTGGAGAAATCAATGAAGGAATTTCAAATTATATGAAGAAAAAAGGATTCTCAAAAATTTCGGAGATGGTGGGGCTTGCAAAACATTACTAAGGCGCATTCAATTAGAACAATTGAAAAAATAATTGACGAGACTCCTACTGTACGCACATTAGTAATTTCAGATTCGAATTTAGAAAATGTACTCCCAGGACAATTTGCAATGGTGTGGATTCCAGGCGTTAACGAAATTCCTATGAGTATAATGATTACCGAGGAAAAAGGCAAAGTCGCATTCACAGTTAGAAAACGAGGTATATCTTCTAGCGCTTTTTATGAACTTAAGATTGGTCAGCAAATAGGAATTCGTGGTCCATATGGAAATACATTTGATATCAAGGATGGCAAAATAGCACTAGTAGGTGGAGGCACAGGACTTGTTCCATTAATGAGGCTTGCAAAATTCTCGAAACCCAATAACGAAATAATTATTCTCATGGGTTCAAAAAACAAGGAAGAAGTGTTCTTTGAGAATCTCGCAAACAGAATTCTCAAGGAAAAAAAACATGAAGTAATAGTTACCACTGAAGATGGTTCATACGGTGAAAAAGGATTTGTCACTGACGTTTTAGCAAAACTTGTCGAAACAACAAAGTTCAACGCTATATACACATGCGGTCCTGAAATAATGATGCATAAAATTGTCCAACTTGCCAATTCCAAAGGAATTTTTGTTCAAGCATCAATTGAACGAATGATGAAATGTGGAATAGGAATATGTGGCAGTTGCTGCATGGATGATGTTTTAGTATGTCATGATGGAACTGTATTTGACGGAAAATTCTTGGCACAATCCAAAGAATTCGGACATAGTCATAGAACCAAGTCGGGAATGATTCAAAATTACTAGAACCAAAAAAATATGCCTGAAAATACCTAAAGGTTTAAAATAAATAAAAAAAGAGACGCGTCAATGGCAAAACCAAAGATTGTATTGACAGCAGATCGTACTTTGATGTCTAATTATCGGGGTATTTCATTAGCCACATTCTTTGGTTGTGCCCCGGCACTAGATCCAAATAGAGATCATAATTCATTTTGGTACAAAATTCTAAAAAACCAAGTTACCCCAAAGGTTCTCTTTGATTTTATTTGTAATCCAATTCCTCATAATAATGGTGTTGCTGCTTATGCACCTTATGGACTAAGAAAAGTGGAGGCAGGTCTATTACGTGATGGCTTTTCACGTGAAGACGTAGTTGTTGCTCATCCAGACCATGTAGAGAAATTCATTGGTCCTGAAACCCAAGTGGTTGGAACATACGAGATGGATCCTTTAGGAATGGGACCAGTAACAATGACTTTCACTTATGGTAGAAAACAAATGTCATATGATGAATATTATAATATCTTTTTACACAAAAAAATTATTGAGGCAAAGAAAAAATCAGGCAGCAATGCCAAAGTAATCTCTGGCGCATCTGGTACATGGCAGTACAATTACGATCCTGAAAAAATTGAGGAGCTTGGAATTTATGCAATTTTGGAAGGTGAACTTGGTGGAATTGCACCAGAAATAGACGGACATGCTGGTAGATTTTTCAATTATCTTATCGATGGCGAGTTTGATAACATGAATCCTTTTAGAAAAAGAAGTGACTTTAAAGTAGATATCAAAGAATTTGAGCGAAACGGAAGAAAAATCCATGGAAGATTTGTTAATTTTTGGGATCGACCGGAAATTGATGAAATTCCTGAAATCGTTGAACCTTCAATGCATGGAATGATTGAAGTCATGAGAGGATGTGGAAGAGGATGTAAATTCTGTGATGTTACGCTAAGAGCATTAAGATACTATCCGCCAGAAAAAGTAAAACGTGAAATAGAAATCAATATCAAAAAAGGCGGATTAAGAAATGCATGGCTGCATTCAGATGATATTTTCGTATATGGAATGGATCCAAGAACTAACAAACAGATGGAGCCAAATAGGGAAGCTTTAGAAGAATTATTCCAAGCCGTAATGGATGCTGGAGTAGTGCATACAAATCCGACACATGGAACACTTGCTGGAGCCATTGCAGATGAAAAATTAATTCCAAATATTTCCAAAATTATCAATTCCGGACCATCGAATCTAATTGGAATTCAATGTGGATTTGAAACAGGAAGCCTTAGATTAATCGGCAAATATGCAGACAGAAAGCTTGCACCATTCATGCCTGAAGAATGGCATTGGGTGGTTAAAGAAGGTGTTAAGACACTAAATGAATATCATTGGGTTCCTGCATTCACACTAATCATGGGATTGGACAATGATGAAACCCCAGAAGATTCTTGGGAGACAATTCAACTGATCAGTGAACTAGAGCGTGAACAACCTGATTCAATGTTTACTACGACACCTTTGACATTTGTACCAATAGGACTATTGGAAAAATCTGAATTCTTTAACATTGGCAACGAGATGAGCCCTGCTCAATTAGGTGTTATGTACAAAACATGGCAACACAACTTCAAGTATGGCATTCAAAAATTCATGACAAAGACTGGAACTCGTCAGACATCTGTACAGAAACAATTCTTTAACTTACTAGCTAGATCTTTGGGCGGTGTTCCATTAGCCGCAATGGAAAAATATGCCAGAAAGAAGGGTAAGGAACACGAGCAAGTAATAGAAAAAGTCAAAGCAAAGTACTGGTAAAACAATCTGACATACTGGCATTTATAAAACCGAATTAATAATTAAGAATCAGTATGGCAACACACGGATCTATTACCAAAGCAGGAAAAGTAAAGGGTCAGACTCCAAAAGTTGAAGGAAGAAAAAGAGTAGGTACAATTTCTAGTCTCCGTAACAAGAGTAACTTTAGAAAGAGATTCGAACTACATCGAGTCCCAGGTCAAAATAAACCCGGACAAAAGAAGCGAAAACGCTAGATTTTTTCATATTTGCTAAAGTAACTTCAATTATCATAAAATTTTTCAATAAAATTATTGTACTAAACTATTGGCGGTCAATGGCAAAGATCAGAGATTTGAAAATCCTAATCTCTTACTCATGATCGAATTAAGGGAATTGTATATCTGGGTAAGATTTTTACTATGAATTTCTTTTACCTATTGACTCATAATATTCCTGTGAAAATCAAGATTGTATTTTTTGTAATGCTGATGATTATCTCGTTACTTACTGTCTCTATTACATCAATTGATGAAGTTAATGCGCAAAAGTGTATGGAAAATTATGCTTAGTAAGGATAAATCTGGCAAAAACTCTTCATCATATTAGTCAAAAATGTTTAGAAGCTGACCAAAAAAATCACTCAAGGTCTGAATTTTCAAACCTTTATCTAAAAATTTAGTTACTCTTTCTGGTTTTTGATGAAAATACTTGAACTAGGACTATTGGCAGCAGGAGGAATTCTGGGAACTTTTCTGAGATACAAAATTACTGAATCTCCAGTGTTGTTAGGAGCTTTACAGATGAATGTCTTAATTGTTAATCTAATTGGTAGTTTTGTTCTTGGCTTGTTTTTTGTTTTATCAGGGCAATTTAATCTTGATACAAAATATATCCTATTTTTATCAGTGGGATTTTGTGGCTCGTTAACAACAATGTCTGCATTTGCGCTGGAAACTAGTAATCTACTTGAAAATAAGCAGTTCGCACTTGTATCTGTCAACGTTTTAGCTAATGTGGGACTATCGATCGGTTCTCTATTTGCTGGAAAAACAATCATGAGTTTGATTTTGAATACGTAAACATCAATAAATTATGGATTTCAATTATAATATTATTGAAAAAAAATATCTCTCACTACGAAATCTTAAGAAATCGATTGGAGTATGAATCACATAAATGCAATTAGTAAATTATAAACACTCTCAAAACAATTATTCAGGAATCTTTCATGTCAAATAATTCCAAAACCGTCCTAAAAATTAGTGGAATGTCTTGTGCGGGGTGTGTCAATGTTATTCAAAACAAACTCTTAGAAACTAAAGGAGTAATCAATTGCGAGGTAAATCTTGGAGGAGAAAAGGCCTTACTGGAATATGATCCTACTCAAATCGATATTTCCAAGATTGAACATGCGATTGATAGTGCAGGGTATAAAGTAGTTTATGATAAAATCACTCTAAAACTTTCAGGACTAATGGATCCTAGTGATGCGGGTGTTCTTGAGAAAAAACTAATTGTGACTTTGGGAATAAGGAGTGCATCAATAAATTATGGTCTATCTCAAGCATTTTTAGAATTTAACCAATACATTATCTCTATTCCTGAAATAAAATCAATAATAAAAAAAAGTGGGTATCAAATAATTTCTGAAGAAATTCATGAATCATTGGATGAAATCGAAGCCAGAAAAACAAAATCGTTATTCCTATTAGGTTTAATTCTGTCAATTCCGGTTGTAATATTTGGACACCATGGAATTCATAATTTTTCATTTCATCTGATTGACGAACCTCTAGCAGCATATCTGTCCTTCATCTGTGCATCTATAGTTCAGATTTGGATTGGTAGAAGATTCTACAGTGGAGCTTACCATATGGCAAGGATGAGGACTGCTAATATGGATACTCTGATCGTGCTTGGAACTGTAACTGCATATCTATTCAGTGTAGTGAACACATTTCCAAAACCAATATGGGAGAATATCAATTACGATGCATCTGTCCTAATCATCGTATTCATACATCTTGGTAAATATTTGGAAAGTAAAACTAAGGGCAAAGCATCATCAACAATAAAAAAACTCCTAGAACTACAGCCGAAATTAGTAAAGGTTCAAAGAGAAAACATGGAAGTTGATATTCCAATTGAATTATTACAAAAAGGTGATCTTATCAGGATACATCCAGGACAAAAAATTCCTGTTGACTCCAAGATCTTGGAGGGTACCTCCGCAATTAATGAATCAATGATTACTGGCGAATCAATCCCAGTTACAAAAAATCCAGGAGATATTCTCATTGGTGGAACTATTAATTTGGAAGGGACACTTTTAGTAGAAGCTTCCAAAGTTGGTAAGGAATCGTTTCTCTCTCAGATAATTTGTCTAGTTGAAGATGCCATGGCCAAAAAACCACCCATGCAACAATTAGCTGACAGAGTTGCTGGTAAATTTGCATTTATAGTAATTGGTATTGCTACCGCAACGTTTCTTTCCTGGTTTCTTATTGGTGTTCCTTTCGCTATAATGACTGCTATTATTCCGACCATATCAGTACTGGTAATAGCATGTCCATGTGCACTAGGTCTTGCAACTCCAACAGCGGTTATGGTTGGAATGGGAATGGCAGCTCAAAATGGAATAATTTTCAAAGATGGTAAAAATCTTGAATTACTGTCAAAATCTGATACTGTAATTTTTGATAAAACAGGTACACTAACTATGGGCAAACCAATAGTCACAAAAATCATATCGTTTTTTCCAAAATCTTATTCTGAAAAACAGATACTTGAAATTGCTGCAACAGCTGAAATCCAATCCGAGCATCCATTGGGATTATCTATTGTTCAAAAAGCTAAAGATACCGGAATATTGATTGGAAAACCCTCTTCTTTCATATCCTTTCCAGGACAGGGAGTTAAAGCAATCGTAAATGAAGATGATGTGATTATAGGAAGTCCAAAAATGTGCTCCAAAGAAGAGGTTGACCTTTCAGAAATTCAGCATGTAATTGATTCTGTACAAAATGAGGGAAAAACAACTTCGATTGTAATAATTAATAAAAAACCTATGGGAATTTTAGCCCTCTCAGATATACCAAAACCCTCTGCGAAAATTGCGATTAAACAAATTCAAAAACATAACATCGAAATTATAATGCTTACAGGAGATAATGAGCAAACTGCTCAAGCAATTGCAAAAGAGGTGGGAATCAAAAAATTCATTGCAAATGTTCTTCCATCTGATAAAGTGGAGCAAATTGCTAAGATTCAGAGAGATGGTAAAACTGTCATTATGGTTGGAGATGGAATTAATGACGCTCCTGCCTTAACCAAGGCAGACGTTGGCATTGCCATGGGTTCGGGAACTGATATTGCAGTCGACTCTGGAGGAATCGTACTATTGCGAAACAACATTTCTGATGTGGTATCTGCAATAGAAATTAGCAAGACAACAGTGGCAAAAATAAAACAAAATCTGGCATATTCGTTTGTATACAATATTGCACTCATTCCAGTTGCAGCATTTGGATTATTACATCCTGCATTATCTGGAATCGCTATGGCTGCAAGTTCTGTATCTGTTACATGCAGCTCACTATCATTGAAGCGATGGAAGCCATTAATTTCTAAAAAATCATGATCTGTACATCTAATGTCTGCCCGAATAAAGATCGACATCTTTATAACGTACAGGTACCGTACCATACGGTATGGTAGAAGAATTAAGACTAGATAGTCTTGACGGTGTAGGCCCAGTCACAACCAAAAAACTGACTGATGCAGGCGTACACAACATCATGGACCTAGTTGTCAGGGGCCCAGTAGATATCGCTGAAGTAACTGGCATGGACAAGGAAACCGCAGAAAAAATTGTAACCAAAGCAAGACAAACTCTGGTAGAACAGGGACTAATTGCTAAGGATTTTGTCACTGCAACTGAAATCTATAAAAGAAGACAGGATATTGGCAAAATTTCAACTGGTACACAATGCCTTGATCAGTTGCTGGACGGTGGAATCGAAACCCAGGCACTAACTGAAGTATATGGTGAATTCGGTGCTGGCAAAACTCAATTCTGTCTCACTGCATGTGTAATGGTACAAAAACCAAAGGAGGAAGGAGGACTTGGCGGCGGCGTATTATATGTCGACTCTGAGAACACTTTCAGACCAGAAAGAATTGTATCAATTGCAAAAGCAAAGGGATTAGATCCAGAAAAAGTATAGGATAACATAATCGTTGCACGTGCATACAATTCCGCACACCAGACACTAATTCTAGAGGAAGCTGGTTCTATCATAGAACAACACAACATCAAACTAATCATTGCAGACTCGGCAGTAGGTTTGTTCAGATCAGAGTATCTAGGAAGAGGTACGCTATCTGAGAGACAACAAAGACTAAACCGATTCATGCATTTGTTGGTTAGAACTGCTGAAACATACAATTGTGCAGCAATCGCAACAAACCAAGTTCAAGCATCTCCAGATGTGTTCTTTGGTGATCCGATCAAGGCGATTGGAGGGAATGTAGTTGCACACACCAGCACGTACAGAATATACTTCAAGAAATCTGGCAAAAAACGAATTGCTAGAATGGTAGACAGTCCTCATCATCCTGAAGAAGAGGTAATCTTTACCGTAACAGAAAGCGGAATTACTGATCCTGAAGATGATACCAAAAAGAAGAAGAAACCCGAAGAGGAATAGGTCTAAGGTTTAAAATAAGGGCTCTAACCCCTTTTTTTTGTATGACTACGAAGAAACCATCTGGACATTCTCATGGATTTAGACACAAATCCCGTTCTGCATTAACCAAACAACAACCACGCGGTGTTGCATTTTTAATGCGAGAATACAAAGAAGGTGAACAAGCATTGGTAATTGTAGATCCAAGACAGCATAAGTCTTTGCCGCACAGGCGTTACCATGGTAAAGTCGGAACTATAACTGCGGTTGGTAGACGTGCTGTAACGATAGACGTCAAGCTAGGTAATAAGACGAAAACCTTAATCACTAGATTAGATCATATCAAACCATTCGGTGTGAAATAATGGAACAAATAAAAAAAAGCCAACCCATTTCATTGGCTGAAGTAAAAGAAATCTTGGAAAAAGAGGATGCAGATAAGATGGACCAAATCCAACGATGGACTCATGATTATGTGACCAAGTTTGCCAAAGTTGATGCCAAATCTGCAAAAAAGATTAGGCAAGAACTCAAAAAAGAATGTGGACTGACAGAAGAAGAGGCAACAGAAATTGTTAACATCATGCCAACCACACTTGCAGAACTTCGTGCATTTACATTCGGATGGAAAAAACTCATCCTTGCAGAAACACTAGAAAAAATTCTAAACATTATCAAGGGGAACTCTTAAGAATCAAGTGATCTTTTTTGGAAAGGAGTTACACAGCACCACGCAAGTATGAAGAGTATGCATATGTCTTAGACTATGTAACACGTGGAAGAGCGACAACTGTAAGGGGACGAGAAGGTGTTATAATTACTGCAATAGGTGAAGATAGACTCACATTGCTTGAAGTTTTGGGAATGGAAGGATCTGCATTTGATATTGGTGAGAGGATCTATATTGGCAAAGAAGGTAGAACAAAAATCCAATCAGTACTGGGCAAACTAGAACATGCGAATATCTCTGCCGCGGCACAAAGTGAACTAAAAAATGTGATCACCAATATTGTCTTAACTAATGAGAAAAGGTTTGTAGATTATATCAATAACGCACAACCTCTGACACCAAGGATTCACGCTCTGGAATTAATCCCTGGAATTGGTAAGACTTACATGAAAACCATTCTCGAAGAACGAGAAAAAACAAAATTCTCTAGTTTTGCAGACTTGCAGGAACGTGTTGGACTCAAAGAACCAATGAAGCACATTATAGATAGAATAATGGATGAAATCACTGGCGAAGTCAAAGTGACCCTGTTTGTCAAAAAATAGACGCCAGAGACTGGGACAGCACTTTCTCATATCACAAAATATTGCTCATGAAATAGTAAATTCCGCACAAATAACAACAAATGATACCGTATTTGAGGTGGGTACAGGTCGTGGGGTTTTAACTGAACTACTCCATGATAAAGCAAAATCTGTAATTACAATAGAAGCAGATGATTTGTTATATTCTGATGCAATACTAAAATTCTCCAAAATACCGAATCTGGAAATAATGTTTGGGGATGGTTTTGAATATGATGCTGATTTTACGATTTTTGTATCGAATCTCCCATATTCACAAAGCAAAAGGGCAATAGAATGGCTTGCTCAAAAAAAATTCAAACGGGCTGTTTTAATGGTTCAAGAGGAATTTGCAGAGAAACTATTGGCTAAAAAAAGAGAAATTCATGCAATAACGATTATAGCAGATTATTGTTTTAAAATAGAGAAAATAATTAAGGTTGGAAAAAACAACTTTTCTCCTCCACCAAAAGTTGATTCTGTTGTATTAAGATTGAGACCAAAAAGGCAGATCTCTAAAGACTTGATAGATTCTATAGAAAAATTGTTTTCTCAGAGAAGAAAAACAATATGCAATATTGCAAAATCTTTTGGTAGATACATAAAATCAGATAAAAGATTAGAGGAGCTCGAAACTAACGAGATAATTTATATTGCAAAACAAATCTAGATATGAACCTGCGGAAGACACTTTTTTCCTTGCTGATATAATTCAAAATGAAAAAGGTAATTCAGCACTTGAGGTAGGCACTGGTTCTGGTTATTTAGCTGAAATTCTGAAATCAAACTTTGATTTAGTTGTCGCAACAGACATTGATTTTGATTCCTTAGCTAGTCATGAAAAAAAAAATTATAATGAAATTTGTTGTGTTGGAGCCGATGCATTACGAGGACATTTTGATCTAGTGGTATGTAATCTCCCATATCTTCCCTCAGATGGAATTATGGATAGAGCTGTAGATGGTGGAAAGGATGGCCTTGAAATACCAAATCAGATTATAAAATCTGTAAAATACCGCCTCAAAAACGGAGGCAAACTTGTCTATCTTAGCTCATCATTGGCAAACATACCTAAATTGATACGACAAACTGAACTATTGGGATTTGATGTTAAAATTCTGGCTAAAAGAAAACTATTCTTTGAGGAATTAATTATAGTGGAAGCTAGATTACCTTCTCAGCTTTGTTTTTGATACCTTGCATATTTCGTCAGTCATTTGTTGCGTTGTTGCAGTTCCGCCTATATCGAATGTGACGTATTTTCCTTCATTGATTACTTGTTCGGTAGCAGAAAATATGGCGTTTCTAATATCGCGTTCACCAAGATATTCTGCCATCCATGCTCCTGATAAAATCGTTGCAGTGGGATTTACCTTGTTTAATCCCTTGAAAGATGGAGCGCTTCCATGCGCTGCCTCGAACATTGCATAGTTATCTCCCATATTTGATGAATATACCAGTCCAATAGAACCGATAATTCCAGAGGCAAGCTCCGAAACAATATCCATGAAAAGATTTGTACTCGCAAGAACGGCTCCGTTAAATTGTGATGGGTTTACCACTAATTGCTGCATTATGTTGTCGATGTAAATCTCAGATACTTCTAATCCTGGAACCTGGCTACCGGCCTTAGAAATCTCATCCCAAAATATACCATCTGTCATCTTGAGAATATTTCGTTTGGTTATGGCTACAAATTTTTTCATATTGTATTGATTGGCCCAATTAATTGCAGAGCTAATGAATCTGCGACAACCCTGTCTAGTGATCTTTCGTATTGCAATGGCGGCATCTTCAGTTAACTGTATTTCAATTCCTGTATAGAGTCCTTCAGTTGCCTCTCTAAAACACACAAAATCAAGATCATGATTTGGAGTAATTCGTTTGTATGTCTTAATTGGTCTGATATTCGAATAAAGCTCAAATTTCTGTCTTAGAGTCACTGCAACGCTTCTAGGCGCACCTGGCTTGGGTATGGTTGTAGTTGGACCCTTAAAACAGGCATCTGTTTTCTCTAGTAATTTCATGGTATCTTCTGGAATGTATGATGGATCTTTTTCACCGTTATTTTGCCACTGCTCAGAACCTGCATCTGCTAGAATTAATTCAATATTGGAGCTGCACTCTTTGAGCACCTTAATCATAGAGTCAACTACTTCGGGACCTATACCATCTCCTCTTATCACGGTAGCTTTTTTACCCAATCTGATTTTTTTGGTCAGAATTTGATTATTTAACTTTAGGCATGAAAGAAAACTAAATTACCTGATTTTAATAAATTCAATTAAATGATTATAGTCCAACTCTCTGACATTCACGTTGGTTCACAATTCAAAGAGGAAACATTTGAACAAGTTATTGATGAGGTGAATGATCTAAAACCTGACGCGGTAATACTGACTGGCGATCTCACTAACGAGGGACTCTCCAAAGAATATGAAAAATGCAAAGCTCTAATTTCAAGACTGGATACCAAAAAAGTAATTGCGCTACCTGGAAATCACGATTACCGTAATACTGGATATCTTTTATTCAAAAGACACTTTCCGTTTGAAACAGTAAATGATCTAGGTGAGGGTGTAATAGTAGTAACAATTGGAACTGCAAGGCCTGATAGAGATGAGGGTGAAGTAGGATACAGACAAAATCTCTGGTTAGAGAGAACTATGAAAAAATATGAAAATAAGATTAAGATTCTTGCAATGCATCATCACTTGGTTGGAATCCCTGATACAGGATCTGCTAGAGTAGAGGTTATAGATGCAGGAGATGTACTTAGAACCATTCTTGCAACAAGGGTCAATCTTGTTTTATGTGGTCATAAACATAGACCTTGGATTTGGAATCTAAAAGGACTATCGATTGTTAATGCAGGAACTGCTTCTTCTGAGCGAGTTCGTGGATTATTTGAGAATACCTACAATATTATCACAATTAAGAACAAGAAAATCCATGTGGATCTTAAAATCATCGGCGGCAAAAAAATTCCTCTGGAAAGTATAGTTGAGCATTATACTCGTTCCGGTGAAGAATAAAGGCTCAATTTATTTACAGATTGATATCTTCAGACCTTGAGCGGGGGTCGCCTAGCCTGGTAGGGCGTGGGATTGCTAATCCCATGTCAGCAATGACCCGTGGGTTCAAATCCCACTCCCCGCGCTTAAAACCCTTAAACTTAATAGACGATTCACAAACAATTCTTTAATGGGACGTCGAAAGACTCAGAAAGTAATCAAGACAGGTCCAAAAAACGTTACAACTGGATTCTGTCCAAAATGTCAAACAGTAGGTCGAATCTTCATTATAGGACAAGTTGGAGCCGAACATGCCAAATGTGCCTCGTGCAACCAAGAGTTTGATTTGTAAAGCAAACTGGCAAATAATTTAACCCATAAATTTTTAAGCTCTTTTTCTGATTGAACGGTATAATGAGCACTGAAGGAGAGACAATTTACGAGCGTGTTGCCAAACTAGAAGATGAAATCGCAGCACTACGCAATGAAGTCGATGTTCTTAAAAAAGCACTTAGGAACAAACTTGCAAGGCATGAGATCTCAGAGATCAAAAAAGGGCATGATATTACATCAATTATCGACTAGATTTTTCTCTAGTGTTTCGAATTAATTCCAAAATAAAATCAACATCTTGAGCCTCGGGAGCGATTTCTATATACCTGTTTAGATGGTCCAGCGCTGGCTGGTATTTTTGCAGTCTTTCTAATATAATCCCCTTATCACGTATTTCGTCTGGTGAATCTGGCTCCACTGCAAGTATCATATCGGCACAACGCAATGCGTTATCATAAGCATAAGATTGGGCATAGGAATTTTTGAGATTTCGTAATATGCGCACTAGTATCTTGTCTTCTTGCAACTCATCTAGAAATTCCGGCGAAAATTCTATTTCTTCCCCAAAATTCCTATACAAAATCTCTTCCAAATCGTCAATTGACAGTAATTGACCGCCGCTAAACGGATCCAAGATCATCTCCTCGTTGTATTTTACAACGACATGGCTTGGAAAACCACAAATTTTCAACTCCAGACCTATTCTTCTTGCGATTTCAACATATAGTATTGAAAGTGTGATTGGAATACCTGTTTTTTTCCTCAGTACTTCATTTAAAAAATTATTCTTTGGGTCATAGTAATCATCTGTATCACCTTGAAATTCTAAAGTGTCAAAGAGATGTTCATTTAACATCGAAATCAGATATGTTGGATTTTTCACATCTGATAACAAGACTTTGAGAGTTTTAGCAATCTCATTAATCTTTTGAATATTGCTTTCAATGTCTAAATTTGGATATTCCAAAATCTGTGCGAGCTTGAGACATTTTTCGACTAGGTTGTATTTTGGGTCATTTGAAAAAACAACCCACTCTGCTACAAACGGATCAAAATCATTCATTATTCTATTTAATTCTCTTTAGATATAATTGCGGTTCCTTTAATTCACGAGTATTGGGTGGATTTTCTAAAAGGAACTTAAATGAATTCTTTCCATGATTTGTGTAAACCGAACTTGTCAAGTCATTTCCAAGGTGTTTTCTTACTTGATATGAAGAAATGTCTGTATTCATGAATGTTGTAAGATACTGTGAAAAATCCTCATCTTTTGCCAAAATATTTTGTACGCAAAATTCAGCCATTCCCTCCATAGTAGAAAATGCTGCATGATGTCTTTGTATTGGGCCAAGCCATCTCTGGTAAATCTCATGGAGTTGAGGTACCATTGATGATATTCCAGGCTCTATCTCAACTTTGGTATATGTCATGACATCTGGTCCAAGTACATTTACAATAAAATTATCTGGATTTAGCGTAAAAAACAGATTTGCTCTTTTTGCAATTGGAAATTCTAAAGGCACGTCTGGCAATTGTAAATGTTCTGATAATTTAGTGGCGGTATTATCATCGAGATCTAAAATTATTTTTGCAAGTTCTTCGTTTATTCGGTTTACTTCGATAACAGCTTGCTTATTTTGGTCGTAGAGATTTTTTTGAATAGAGTGTACTAATTCTTCAAGGAGTGTCATTTTTAGCGCACCAACATAACCTGATTTTACCCCCTCATATCTGAGAAAATATGGTTTACCTTGTTTGTACAAAATTATCTTAGGATAGCTAGAAAGAACAAAGTTGTTTACATAAATGACATTGTCTAGATAGTCACCGTAAGTAGTAGAAATTTTTGAAATGTATGATTTTGCATATGTAGAATAGACCAAAAATTTTGGTGTATTCTCTTTAATTATGCTGGCAATTGATTGGCGCTCTTGTTTAGCTATGGCTAAAAACAATCTATCTACAAAGTCTCGCGAGTCGTCAGTTGCAAACACTTTTCGACCCTTGATCTTTTTGAGTTCGTCTAGTTCTGGGAATTCTATTTTTATAGTAGAATCAGGTGTAACTCCTGTAAATTCACCAATCTTTTGAATCAATTCCGGCATTACTTTATTTCCGACTTCTTCAGGCGTATCGAATTTCAGAGTAAATTCCGAATCTTCTGCAATTCTAGTAGTCATACTCGCAATGTCTTTTTCTTCGTTAATCTCTACAGAAATTTGATCCAAAAGTGCATCTGCAAACTCTTCAAACTCTGTCATTGAATATCTGAGTTTTTGCCATACAATTTAACATTACTGGAATTATTTGTTAACCAAGGTTTAATTCGATTTATTCTCCAAAATGATTTGATTTGCTCAAAAATATGGATATGATTGTCTGTGTTAGATGCCATGGATATGTAGAACTAACCATTTACAAAAAAAACAAAGAAATCCATGAAGGAACACTAAACTGCAAAAACTGTGAAATTGTATACCCTATTCTTTACGGCATTCCAATTATGTGGGGTGATCCTATTCAGTATTTTTCTAATCGACAAAAACTAGGAGGAGAACTTTTATCATCTGTCCAGTCGCCACAACTAAAATCCCTTATCAAAAATGCTCTCAGTAAAGCAAGCAAAAATACTGATCTCTCATTAATAGAAAAACGATGGACTGAGATCTATCTACAAAATCAGAAATCAAAATTCTATGATCACATAATAAAATCTACAGATAGCAATTACAATACTGTACTAGAACATGGTTGTTCTATAGGGATAATATCTAGGAGCTTGTCTAAAAAAACCTCCAAAGTATTTGGTATTGACAAATCATTTTATGCTATTATGGAGGCAAAAAAGCTTGGACTAGAGAATGCTGAATTCGTCGTTGCTGATTCTTTGGATAATCCGTTTGGAGATGTTAAATTTGAGCTGATTTTAGGTTTGAATCTATTTGAGATAATCGAACCCAAACAACTCATCAAATTGATATCGACACAGATTCAAAAAAATGGTAAATTGATTCTATCTGATCCGTATGATTATGACCGTGGCACGAGAACTGTAAAGGAACCACTGTATG